>CALKMY010000109.1 GCA_938091275.1 Candidatus Nanopelagicales bacterium
GACGGACCGATGCCCCAGACCAAGGAGCACGTGCTCCTTGCCCGTCAGGTGGGCGTGCCGGCCATCGTTGTTGCACTGAATAAGTGCGACATGGTGGACGACGAGGAGCTCATCGAGCTCGTCGAGATGGAGGTTCGCGAACTCCTCAGCAGTTACGAATTCCCCGGGGACGACGTCCCGGTGGTCCGCGTTGCTGCCTTCCCGGCTCTCCAGGGAGACGCGAAGTGGGCCGATTCGATCATGGAGCTCATGGGCGCGGTCGATGAGTACATCGCCACTCCGGAGCGCGAGATCGACATGCCCTTCCTGATGCCGATCGAGGATGTCTTCACGATCACCGGTCGCGGCACCGTCGTCACGGGCCGCATCGAGCGTGGCATGGTCAAGGTGAATGAGGAGATCGAGATCGTCGGCATTCGCCCAGGCGAGGCGCAGAAGACGACGGTCACCGGCGTCGAGATGTTCCGCAAGCTGCTCGACGAGGGTCAGGCGGGCGAGAACGTCGGTCTGCTGCTGCGTGGCACCAAGCGCGAGGACGTGGAGCGCGGTCAGGTGTGCTGCAAGCCCGGTTCGATCACCCCGCACACGGAGTTCGAAGCGCAGGCCTACATCCTTTCCAAGGATGAGGGCGGCCGGCACACTCCGTTCTTCAACAACTACCGTCCGCAGTTCTACTTCCGGACGACCGACGTCACCGGCGTCGTGCACCTGCCCGAGGGCAAGGACATGGTTATGCCGGGTGACAACACGGACATGCGCGTCGAGCTCATTCAGCCCGTCGCCATGGACGAGGGTCTGCGATTCGCGATCCGTGAAGGTGGCCGCACCGTTGGTGCCGGCCGCGTCACGAAGATCCTGAACTAGCAGACCGCCGCTGCTTCGTGGTGGGCGGTGCGACCCACCGCCCACCACGGAATGCGACACCAGCAAGACCCAACTCGCGTAGTTGGGACACCAGACATCGACGCACGAACGAGAAGAAGGACGGCAAGCCACCATGGCGGCACAGAAGATCCGCATCAGGCTCAAGGCCTATGACCACGAGGTGATCGACTCCTCGGCGAAGAAGATCGTCGAGACGGTTACCCGTACCGGTGCGCAGGTGGCTGGACCCGTTCCGCTACCGACCGAGAAGAACGTTTACTGCGTCATCCGCTCTCCGCACAAGTACAAGGACTCTCGCGAGCACTTCGAGATGCGAACGCATAAGCGACTCATCGACATCCTCGACCCGACACCGAAGACCGTTGATTCACTTATGCGCCTCGACCTGCCGGCTGGCGTCGATATCGAGATCAAGCTGTAGGGGATAGGTCATGTCGAGAACAATCAAGGGCGTCCTGGGCTCCAAGCTCGGTATGACGCAGATCTGGGATGACAACAACCGTGTCATCCCGGTGACCGTCGTTCAGGTTGGCCCGTGCGTCGTGACGCAGGTGCGTACCCCGGAAACGGACGGATACGACGCCGTGCAGTTGGGTTTCGGGGCGATCGATCCGCGCAAGGTGAACAAGCCAATGAGTGGTCACTTCTCGAAAGCGGGCGTGACCCCGCGCCGCCATCTCGTCGAGTTGCGGACAGCCGATGCCTCCGAATACACCCTCGGGCAAGAACTCGGTGCAGATACCTTCGAGGTTGGGCAGCGGGTCGACGTTGTCGGGACCACCAAGGGCAAAGGCTTTGCCGGCGTCATGAAGCGTCATGGCTTCCACGGGTTGCGAGCGTCACACGGCGTGCAGCGCAAGCACCGGTCACCTGGTTCGATCGGCGGCTGCGCGACTCCCGGGCGTGTCTTCAAGGGCATGCGGATGGCCGGTCGCATGGGCTCTGATCGTCAGACCACGCAAAACCTGGCGGTTGCGGGGGTGGACACCGAGAAAGGTCTGCTGCTCCTGAAGGGCGCCGTCCCTGGCCCCAAGGGTGGTCTCGTTCTCGTGACGACGGCCGCAAAGGAAGCCATGAAGGAGGTCAGCGCATGACGTCGGTAGATGTTCTCGACCCGGCAGGCAAGAAGTCGGGCTCGGTCGATCTCCCCGCGGAGGTCTTCGACGTTCAGGTCAACGTCCCCCTGATCCACCAGGTGGTCGTCGCCCAGCTTGCTGCAGCCCGACAGGGATCCCACGACACCAAGACGCGGGCCGAGGTGCGCGGTGGTGGACGCAAGCCGTACAAGCAGAAGGGAACGGGCCGTGCCCGTCAAGGGTCCATCCGGGCGCCGCAGTTCACCGGCGGTGGCACCGTGCACGGGCCATCCCCTCGTGACTACACCCAACGCACTCCCAAGAAGATGAAGACGGCCGCCCTTCGTGGCGCTCTGTCTGATCGAGCCAGAGACGGACGCGTGCACGTGGTCACGACCTTTGCCTCGGAGGACATCCCGTCCACCAAGGCTGCGGTGGCGGCGCTCGCTGCACTTGGGGTTGAAGGTGGCTGCTTGGCCGTTGTCACACGTGACGAAGAGGCATCGTGGCTCAGCCTTCGCAACCTGCCGGAGGTCATGGTGGTTGCACCCGACCAGTTGAACACCTACGACGTCCTGGTGAACGACCGCGTTGTCTTCACCCAGGCGGCTTTCGATGTCTTCGTATCCGGACCCGCATCTGGCAAGGGCGCCAAGGCCGTCGCATCCGAAAGCGAGGTGGGCGCATGAGGATCGCCGACCCCAGAGACGTACTCATTTCTCCCGTTGTCTCGGAGAAGAGTTACGGCTTGCTCGATGAGAACAAGTACACGTTCATCGTCGCCCCCGATGCCAACAAGACGCAGATCAAGCTCGCGGTCGAGCAGGTGTTCGGTGTGAAGGTGACCGGCGTGAATACCAACAACCGCGAAGGTAAGCGGGTGCGTACCCGGTATGGGTGGGGGCGTCGTGCAGCGACAAAGCGCGCGATCGTCACTGTTGCCGCTGGCGACCGCAT
>CALKMY010000110.1 GCA_938091275.1 Candidatus Nanopelagicales bacterium
TTCATCTCGTCGATCATCGAAATGCTGATCGTCTCGTCACCTTCGAGACCCAGTGAGGCAGCACTGGCACCGTCGGGAAACTGCAGCGGCAGTACACCCATTCCGATCAAATTCGACCGGTGGATCCGCTCATACGACTCGGCTATCACCGCTTTGACTCCGAGCAACGCCGTGCCCTTCGCAGCCCAGTCCCGACTGGATCCGGATCCATACTCCTTACCCGCCACGACGACCAGAGGAATATTCCGTTCGGCGTAGGAGGAGGCCGCATCAAAAATGGGAACCACCACGTCGTCACCTTGCGTGAAGTCGACGGTGAAGCCACCCTCGACTCCGGTGAGCATCAAATTCTTCAAGCGGATGTTCGCGAACGTGCCGCGAATCATGACTTCGTGGTTGCCTCGCCGCGAACCGTAGGAGTTGAAGTTCGCGCGTTCTACGCCGTGCTCACTGAGGTACTTTCCTGCCGGACTGTCGGCCTTGATCGAACCGGCCGGTGAAATGTGGTCCGTGGTGACCGAGTCGCCCAACAATGCCAGGACGCGAGCGCCCGAGATGTTTGCGACCGGCTGCGGGTCACGTTGCAGTGCGTCGAAGTAGGGAGCCTTGCGCACGTAGGTGCTCGCGCTGTCCCACGCGAAGACGTCCCCTTCGGGTGTGGGGAGGCTCTTCCAACGGTCGTCTCCTTCGAAAACATCCCGATATCTGCTGGTGAACATCTCTGCGTCGATGGATGCGTCAATAGTGGCCTGAACCTCATCCGCACTCGGCCAGATATCTGCCAGATAGACAGGAGTTCCATCCTCCGACGTCCCCAGTGGCTCTCGTGTGATGTCGAAATCCATCGACCCCGCGATCGCGTAGGCGACCACCAGCGGAGGGGATGCGAGGTAGTTCATCTTGACGTCGGGGTTGATGCGTCCTTCGAAATTTCGATTTCCACTCAGGACCGACGTGACCGCCAGATCGGTTTCGTTGACGGCTGCGCTTACCTCGGGGATTAAGGGCCCGGAATTGCCGATACACGTCGTGCAGCCGTAACCCACGATGTCGAAGCCAAGCTTCTCTAGATAGGGCAGCAGGCCTGACTTCTCGTAATAGTCCGTCACGACTTTCGATCCCGGAGCCAAGGTGGTCTTGACCCACGGCTTGCTTGTCAGTCCCCGCTCGACGGCATTCTTGGCCAGCAGTCCGGCACCGATCATGACCGAGGGGTTCGACGTATTGGTGCACGAGGTGATCGCCGCAATAGTCACGGCCCCGTGGCCGATCTCCACGCGCTCGCCAGCGATCTCCACAGTCGCCCGAGCTTCGGGAGCATCGGTGTAGTCGGCAAGGGCGCGGGTGAAGTCCTGGCGGGCCTGAGCCAACAGCACCCTGTCTTGAGGCCGGCGCGGTCCAGCGAGCGATGGCTCGATGGTGCTGAGGTCCAATTCCAGATACTCCGAATACATCGGCTCGGCGCTTGGATCGAGCCACAGACCTTGTTCGCGGGCATACGTCTCCACCAAGGCGATCTGATCCTCATCGCGTCCTGTGAGTCGTAGATAGTCCAGGGTGGCGTCGTCGATGGGGAATACGGCAATCGTGCTGCCGTATTCAGGACTCATGTTGCCGATGGTCGCTCGATTGGCGAGCGGCACAGCTGACACACCTTCGCCGTAAAACTCAACGAACTTGCCCACCACACCGTGCTGCCGCAGCATCTCGGTAATCGTCAGGACCAGGTCGGTGGCCGTCGCGGACGGCGGTAGTTCTCCGGTGAGTTTGAATCCCACCACCTTCGGGATGAGCATCGAGACCGGCTGACCGAGCATCGCCGCCTCCGCCTCGATACCGCCGACGCCCCAGCCCACAACTCCGAGACCGTTGACCATGGTGGTGTGGGAATCCGTACCCACAACAGTGTCGGGGTATGCCTGATCCCCACGCGCCATGATCACCCGCGCCAGTGCCTCAATGTTGACCTGGTGAACGATCCCCGTTCCTGGCGGAACGACTTTGAACTCCTCGAACGCTCCCTGTCCCCACCGCAGGAACTGGTAGCGCTCGCGGTTCCTCTCGTACTCCAATTCGACGTTGCGTGATTCCGCATCGGGAAGTCCGAAAAAGTCGGCGATGACGGAGTGGTCGATCACGAGCTCTGCGGGAGCCAGCGGCTCGATCTTCGATGGGTCCCCGCCCAGATCTTGGACAGCTTCGCGCATTGTTGCGAGATCCACGACCACCGGTACGCCGGTGAAGTCCTGCATCACCACCCGTGCTGGGGTGAACTGGATCTCGGTGGACGGTTCAGCGTCCGGTTGCCACTGCCCGAGGGCGGCGATCGCCTCCGCCGTGACGTTGGCTCCATCCTCGGTTCTCAGAAGATTCTCCAAGAGAACCTTGTGACTGAACGGCAGTCTGTCGGAGCCGGTCACCGCACCGATACGGAAAATCTCGTAGGTCCGTTCCCCACTGCTGGTCGAAACGGTCAGTGATCCGCGGGCCTGGAAACTATCGATGCTCGACACGCATGCCTCCTGCTGAGATATCTTGATATCAAGATATCTGATCGGGCAGGAAATGCGCTATCGACTCCAGGTGGTGAGTCTGCGGGAAGGCATCCCAGGCGCGTATCCCCGCCAATCGATACCCCTGGCCAGCGAGAAGTTGGGTGTCTCGACCCAGG
>CALKMY010000111.1 GCA_938091275.1 Candidatus Nanopelagicales bacterium
AGCCGCGTCCAGACCCCGATGCGGACTCACTCCCTGTCGCCGTGCGCGACACGGAGTCCTGAAGCGCGGGCACCACGACCCCAACCCCTGAAGAACTAACCCATTCGCCACCTACACAAACTGACAAGGAACAGCTATGTACCCCAACCGTTTCGACTACGAGTCGCCGACGACGGTGGAAGAGGCGATCGCCATCCTCGACCGCAGCGGCGGCGAAGCGAAAGTTCTGTCCGGTGGCCAGAGCCTGATCCCCATGCTGAAACTCCGGTTCGCGGCTCCGGCAACGATCGTGGACATCAACAACATCCCCGGTTTGGACTACCACCACGTCGACGATGAGGGGAACCTGCACATCGGAGCGCTCTGCCGGCACGTTGACTTGGAAGAGTCAACAACACTGGCGGAAACCCACCCGACCCTCGCTGCCGCAGCCGAGTTGGTCGCCGACCCCATCGTGCGCACCCGCGGAACGTTTGTGGGGTCGGTATGCCACGCCGACCCGCAAGGTGACTGGGCCGCCACGATGCTGGCTCAGGGTGGGTACGTCGTCGCCCAGGGCCCGAACGGTCGTCGCCGGATCGACATGGGTGACTTCGTTCTCGGCCCGTTCGTGACCGCTCTCGCGTACAACGAGATGGCGGTCGAAGCTGTCATCCCCGGCGCCAGCGGTACGCCTCGCGGAAGTTACCTCAAGCTCGAGCGTCGAGTCGGGGATTTCGCGACGGCATCGGTGGCGGTATCGCTGGACATGGATGGCGACGTCATCCGCAAGGCGGGCTGCGCCCTCGCGGGCGTGGGCGGTCGGACGATCGATGCGAACGATGCGATCTCCTGCCTGGTGGGCAAGACGTTGACGGAGGACAGCATCGATCAGGCCTCGGACGCGGTAGCGGCCGTTGCTGAACCCCGCACAGACCATCGTGGGTCGGACGCGTACAAGCGACACATCGTCCAAACCTTCGTGAAGAGAATCCTGACCAACCTTGCCCGAACCGAGCAGAAGGCGGCCTGACATGACGAGCTTGTACGACGAGGTACAAACACCCACGGAGGGTGTTCCTACACGTCGAGTGACAATGACGGTGAACGGAGAAAAGCGCACCGTTGATGTGGAGCCGCGGTTGCTTCTGGCGCATCTTCTGCGTCAGGGAATGCAACTGACGGGAACGCACGTTGGTTGCGACACGACGAGTTGTGGCGCTTGCACGGTGTTGTTCGACGGTCGGCCGGTGAAGAGTTGCACGATGCTCGCGGTTCAAGCCGACGGCCACGATGTGGAGACGGTGGAGGGCATGAGCTCAGCCAGTGAGCTCCACCCTGTCCAAGAAGGGTTCAAGCAAGAGCACGGCTTGCAGTGCGGTTACTGCACACCGGGAATGATGCTCACATCGAAGGCGCTTCTGGAGCGAAACCCCGATCCATCTGAGGACGACATCCGTTGGGCGTTGTCTGGAAACCTATGTCGATGCACCGGATATCAGAACATCGTGAAGTCGGTGCTGTGGGCCGCAGAGAAGATGCGCGCCGAGCGAGGAGAGGATGCGTAATGGCACTCGATGAGTTGAAGATCGGCGGCCTGGGGGCGAGCCGTCGCCGCGTCGAAGACAACCGGTTCATCAGGGGCAAGGGCAAGTACATCGACGATGTCGTGCTTCCCGCCATGCTCCACATGGAGATCCTGCGCAGCCCGGTCGCCCATGCCCGCATCAAGTCGATCGACACGTCTGCGGCCTGGGAGGTGCCCGGTGTTCGTCTCGTTCTGACTGGCGAGACTATGGCAGCGCGCAACCTCGCTTGGATGCCGACGCTGTCGTACGACACGCAAGCAGTCATCGCGACCGACAAGGTTCGCTTCCAAGGTCAAGAGGTCGCTGCGGTTGTCGCCGACGATCCCTACATCGCCAAGGATGCCTGCAGCAAGATCGTCGTGGAATACGAGCAGCTTCCGGCGATCGTCAACCCCGATCAGGCCAAGGACTCAAGTGCGCCGCTGATCCGGGACGACAAGGTCAACCAGGACTCCAACAAGATCTTCGATTGGGAGATCGGCGACAAGGAGGCAACGGAGAAGGCTTTCGCGGAGGCAGACGTCGTGTCGAGCCTGGAACTGCACTACCCACGCTCGCACCCATCGCCGCTAGAGCCGTGCGGCTCGATAGCGGACTACGATCGTGCAACGGGCAAGTTGACCGTGTACATGACCACGCAGGCCCCGCACATCATCCGAGCGGCGGTGGCCATGGTGGCGGAGTTGCCGGAGCACCAGATCAGGATCATCAGCCCCGACCTCGGCGGTGGTTTCGGGAACAAGGTCCCGGTGTACCCCGGCTACGTCATTTCGATCCTGGCGTCGATCCTCACCGAACGCCCGGTGAAATGGATCGAGGACAAGTCCGGCAACTTGATCTCGACCGGATTCGGACGAGACGTTTACCTCAAGGGGGAGATGGCGCTTCGCAAGGACGGGAAGATCCTCGGGATGCGGATGCACACCACGTCCGATCATGG
>CALKMY010000112.1 GCA_938091275.1 Candidatus Nanopelagicales bacterium
GCCAATGGGCCGAAGAGCAACGCCTCGGCGGCTAGTTACCCAGCCAGAAGTCCATCCACCGGATGAAGATCAAAGCGAGCACGACAAGGTAACTCGCGCCAATGAGAACCCAACGCAAAGACCCCACCGTTTGGGCAACCGCCCCTGGCCCGGCCCGGCCACTCAATCGCCCAGCCGCGGCGTTGTCCGCAGTCACTATCCAAAACACCGGGATGGTGGACGCCCAGACGACCATGCACCACGGGCACAGCGCACCGATCACATACAGGCTCTGCGTGATCAGCCAGATGGCGAAACCAAACCCGAAGAGCGCTCCGAGGTTTAGCCCCAGCCACACCCATCGCGGCAATTCGACCTTGGACAGCAACAAAACGCCCATAGAAATAACGACGGGAAAACCAATCAGTCCCAGGATGGGATTGGGGAAACCGAAAGCCGATGCCTGATCGGTCGTGATGATGGAGCCACAGGACAGCACCGGGTTGATGTCACATTCGGGAATGTAGTTCGGGTCCGCCGTGACGGCGATCTTCTCCAGGGTCAACTCGAAAGCGGCCAGCAGGCCGAAGAAACCCCCGACGATCAAGACCCAGGGCGTCACCCGATACGAACTCACGTTACGACGATATCTCGCAGTGCGGCAATCAGCCGATCGACGTCGCTCTCGTCGGTGTAGGGGGCCAAACCCGCGCGGATCGCACCACCAGAGCCCAGGCCGAGCGATCGACACGGCTCGTATGCGTAGAACGAGCCCGCCGGAGCGTTGATCTGCTTGTCGGCCAAGCGATGCGCCACCTCAGCGCTGTCCCATCCGTCGAAGGTGAAGAACTCCGTCGGGGTCCGTCGTTGAGCGTGTGCGTACATGGTGATTCCCGGAAGATCCTCCAAGGCGCTGCGCAGCCGAGCGTGCAGGTGATCCTCGTGCTGGGCGAGCGCGGTCATGGAGCGGACCAGACGATCGCGACGAGTCATTGACGTCTCCCCGCCCGGCACCAGATCCGCCAGTACGTCAACGGCGGCGATGAGCCCCGCCAGCAGCTCGTACGGCAGGGTGCCGAGTTCGAATCGTTCGGGAACCTGCTCGGTGCTCGGCGCCAACTTGTCCGGGTGCAACGACTCCCACACAGCGCTGGACGCGGCAATGATCCCCAGGTGCGGTCCGAGGAACTTGTACGCCGAACACGCGTAGAAATCAGCGCCGATCTGTTCGACGTCGATCGGCGCGTGGGCCGTGAGGTGGACACCGTCGACGAAGAACAGTGCGTTCACCGCGTGCGCGGCCTCGGCGATCGCTGGGAGATCGGGACGGGTTCCCACGACGTTGGATGCTCCGGTGACGGACACCAGGCGCGTGTTATCGGTTATTTGATCCACGATGTGACTGGTCGGCAGTTCGCCCGTGGTCGGGTCGAGTCGAGCCCACGCCACCTCGGCGCCGGCCTTCTCGGCATACGTCACCCACGGGCGGACGTTGGCGTCGTGATCAAGATCGGTCACCACCACGCGGTCGCCGGGACCCCAATCGTTCGCCAGAGTCCGGGCCACCATGAACGTCGCTTCGGTCATGCTCCGAGCAAACACAACGCCCGCGGGGTCGCACCCGAGGAGTTCGGCAGCCGCGCGTCGCGACCCGACCACGATTGATTCGGCGTTGCGTTCCGATTGGGTCATGGTGCCGCGGTTGGACAACGGCTCGGTCATCGCCATGCGCATCGCCTCAGCCACGACATCGGGGAGTTGAGTTCCTCCCGGCCCGTCGAAGAAGGCAACCCCGGAGGCCAACGCGGGCATACGGGCTCGTATCCGGGCAACGTCGAAGTCGTTCATACGTCCCACCACAGTGTGCACACCTCGCGGGGTGTGGCGTCGAGGTCCTGTATTAGTGCAGCGGCAACTTCCGCGTCCCGATCTTCACTCAGGCAGAGGCGGATCCGGGCGAAGCGCACCCGCTCTTCCATCGGTAAGGACACGCGCTGGCCCCACGTTTCATCCGTCCACACATCGAGGTGTGCATCGAAACCCAGCGCCCTGGCGATGTCGGCCAATTGGTGGGCCGTCGGTGTGGTGGGCCGGTCGAGATCCCAGAACTTCTTCCACAGTGGGCTCATGTTGCTCAGCGGGTGCGTCATGGGCAGTTCGAGAACCACGCGGCCTCGCGCGTGGTCGTTTAGAGCCTGCAGAAAGGGAACGATCGCGGCTACGTTGAAGGCGACGTGGTGACACACCACGACGTCAGCCACCGGAACATCAGCGGCGACATCCGGCCACGAGCCACGGAACTCCTGGTGCTGCACTCCACGTTTCGCCGCCGCCTCGGCGTACGCGTCGAGCATCTCCTGCGCGTGGTCGAGGGCGTAGAAGACCTCTGCGGGCGGCGCCAGAGCGAAGGACGCTCGCCCGCCGCCGGAACCAACATCGAGGACACTTCCGCCAGCCGGAACGGCCTCCCGCGCTCGATCGTGCGACACCGAGTCGGCTATCTCATCCCCAACGGTGAACATCGCGACCGGATGAACCCACGGTTCCTGCGACGCCTGCTTGAGGATGTAGTCGGGAATGGCCCACGCTTCGAGATCGCTGCGCCATTGACTCGCCAGTTCGACGATCTCGGTGGGCGCCTCAGTCATAGGAGCGACGCTAGCCGAGCCAGCCGCTGCTCCACGCGCCGGCAAGCGCGCATCGCTCACCCGACTATCGTGCCTCCGTGCCCGCCGGACCTTCACCTGATTCGTCTGATCCTTCCGAGCCCTCCGAGCCCTCTCACGGCTCCGATAGCTCGGGCTCCGCCGCAGACGACAAGCACCCCATTAAGACTCTTATCGGGGGGGCCCGCGGAGCTCTGGAGAGCATCCTGCCGCCGGTGGTCTTCGTGGCCGTGTACTCCGCGCTGTCGAGCAGTAACGAGGACGCGCTGACCTACGCGATCGTTGCGGCGCTCATTCTGGCTGTCTTCTTCGGCGGTTGGCGGCTCCTCGAGCGCAAGAGACCCACGCGGGTCATCGGGGCGATCCTGGTGGTGGCCCTCGGCGCCTACTTCGCCGCCCGCACCGGCAGTGCCGCCGCGTTCTTCTGGCCTCGCGTGCTGTTGAACGTGTTGTCCGCGTTGGCTTTCGTCATCGGCAACTTCGTTCGGTGGCCGTTGCTCGGCGTGATTGTCGGACCGATCATGGGCACCGGAATGCGTTGGCGTCGAGACCCCGTCCTCGTGCGCGCCTACGCCCGCGGCTCATGGCTGTGGGTGTTGCTGAACCTGGTCCGGGCGGCGATCCTGCTCCCCCTCATCGCGAACGACGCACTGTGGGGGCTGGCGGCGTCGGGTGCGTTCTTCTACGTCCTGGTGATCGGCACGATCCTGGGATCGTGGTTCATCATGAAGCGAGCCATCCCCGCCGATCATCCAGGTCTTCGTCACCCGGTCGGTGACCCGAAAAGCACGGACGAGTAGGACAACGACAGGTTCAATCAGCGCTCAGTGCGCCCTCGCGCGGCCTATCGCCCAGGTTCGGTCCGATATCTCTGGTGGCGACTCGGGAGCCTCGCGTGTTCTCCCTCGTAGGTAGGCCAGGTCTAGCGCGAGGCCCCGGGTCCGCTTGTCATCCATAGCTAGGGCGCACTGCGCCACCATTCGTCCGATACGCCCTGTGTGAAGACTCTGTGGCGTTGGACGGTCGCGATCACCGCCATTCCCGTGGCCCTCACCGGCGTCCTGTCGTCCGCTCAGGCATCTTCCCCAGTTGCATCAGTGCCCGCCGCTGTTCCCGCCGCTGTGCCCGGGTCGACGCCGTCATCCTTGAGCTACTCCCAGATTCGTACCGAACTCGTCACCGCTTCACGTGCGCTCACCGACGCGCAAGAGGTCGTGACCGCAGCCAGAAGCGACAGCACGGCCGCCACGATCGCTGTGGCCGAAGCCAACAAAGACGTCGCATCGGCCGAGGAGACACTTGTTCAGGCCCTGCGCGTTTTGGATCTCACATCGTCCAGTGCGACCGTTGCGCAACAACAGTTGGATGAGCGGGCGCGGACGATGTATATCGGCGGTGGCGACGCACCGGGTCTGTCGGATGTCTTGTTGACGTCAACGGACACCGGCAGCCTCACCCAAGCACTGGCAGATCGTGAATTCCTCAAGACCACCAGCCGAACCGCCGCTACCGGAGTGGAAGCCTCACAACGTGCCGTGGCCGAGGCAGAGGCCAGCGTGGATGCCCGCGAGGCCGATGTCGCTCTCGCGCGGGCTACCGCCGATGCCGCGGAGATGAACCGAGTCGCAGCCGAGGAGGCCGTGGACGATGCACTCGATGCCGTGGACGATGCACGCTCCTACGTTCAGCAGTTGCTGCAGGCAAGTTCGCGTGACAACTCGCGCGACTACCGAAAGATCGAAGGCTGCGGCGATTGGCTCACCAAGCTGCTCGCCCGCGCGGGTTTCGACGGTGAGAATCTGCGCGAGGCGTGGGCCATCGTGATGCGCGAAAGCGGCGGCAACGAGGACGCCATCAGCGTCACTAACGATCTCGGTCTCTTCCAGATCAACACTTTCGCGTGGAGCGGCCAAGACTGGTTCAACAGGGAACTGTTACTCACCCGCGAATACAACGCCCAGGTGGCGCTGATGCTGTCGCAGGGTGGCAAATCCTGGTACGCCTGGGGGCTCGACGGTCAAGGCCGACTGAACCCGGGGGCTTACGTGAACTCCGGATGGAGCGACGAGCAGATCAATGGCCTGCTCGACCGCTACCTCCGGTGGTACAAGTCCTACCCGTGTCGGCCCGCCTACGAGGCCTGACCGACACGACGATCACATCATCAGCCCGACGCGAGTGCCTTGGCCTTGAGCTGATCGAACTCCTCCTGGGAAATCGTTCCCGCATCCAGGAGTGCTTTCGCTGATGCGATCTGGTCTGCAGGAGAGACGCTGCCGACGGCGTTTTGAATGTATGCCTTCTGCGCCTCGTCTGCGGCCTGCATTTGGGCTTGACGTCGCTCGGCCATCGAGTTGCCACGGGCGATCAGATACACCAGGACGGTGATGGGCGGGAAAATGAGAAGGAAAATGATCCACACGGCCTTCTTGCCTCCGCCGATACCCTTGTCGGCGAACAAATCCATGACCACCATGAAGAAGACCATGAAGAACATGACCATGAAGAAGATGATCAGCAAGGACCACAGCACTTGACCAAAACCCATGACAAACCTTTCGTTGAGAGAACTCCACCCTACTCATCGACCTACTCATCGACCTATACATGGACCAAACCGTGCGTCACGCCACGGAAGAGGACCAGCGTCGACGTTGATGAAGCCGTGAGAACCTGCGGAATCTACGATGACCGTGTGGAATTCGAGACCTTCACCGTCGCGATCCCGATCAGCGCGTCGTTCACGCGCCACCTCGACATCCAAGCCCCCACCGCCGACGCTGCACTTCTGCTGGCCACCGAGCACGCTCTCGACACGGGGGTCTTGATGCACGGTGAACCGTGGATCGTGAAGGGCGCCGGCTAGCCGATCCCCGGCCGAGCCGAGGAAAGCCCGTCATCAGCGATGGTTGTTCAACTACAAGACCTCGACGGCCATCTCGTCGTTCTTGTTCCAACCCTGTATGACCCGGCTATCCAGACGAAGGCCGGAACCATGGACGCCGTCTTCACACACGTCTGTGACGTCACCACCGGCGAGGTCTTTCGCGACCAAATGATCGTGGCACGGCAGTTCGTCGATGGCATGCGCGATCACCTGAACCATCCGTTCATCGGCGTTGTCCGGCGCCTCGATGACGGTGGGTTCGCGTTTGATTCAGCCACCGACGATCAGCACAACGTGGCCCGTGATTTCCTCGACGGCCTCAGCAACTGATCGTTCACTAACGAGATTTACGGGCCTTCTCGCGGTATCCACGCGGGCACGTGGGGTCTTCGCCCCGGACGATCTTTACCCTCTTGCCCTTCTTGCCCTTCTTCTTCACGCAACGAATCTGGGCGATTTCCTTCACTTCCTTTGTCGAGGCAGCGGCTGCTTCGCACGTCGGACAGGCAAGGCCCGCAGTGTTGACGGCTACTCCAGGGCTGGCCACGTAATCGCTCAGGCCGACATCACTTCCCGACAGCACCGTCGCGAAATCACCGATGAGAGTGATCCCGGTCGCCGACACTCCCCGCTTGATGAAAGAAGAAGCTATTCGGGATGAGTGCACGAACGTTTGCACCTGACCGGGGCTGGCTTCGATACCCGACCCAACTCCCCCGTCACCCGCGGACACCGGCCCACTCGGCGCATAGCTGCCAAGCAATTCCGCGGAGGTGTACGCGTCGATGGACGGACCCTTCGATACATACAAGACCCAAGTCGAACCGTTGAAGAAGACATCTGGATCACTGAAGCTGCCCTGAGTGATCGCCTCTTGCACGCGAACGCCGGGATCGGGAATGAATTCGGTTCCCTCCGAGCCAGGAACTTCCACTGCCGATTTGATGGACTTCACACACGAACTTTCCCCGGGTGCGCACCTCGCCGGATCTTGGCCGATGATCCCTGGAAGGTAGAACATGACCAATCGCCCATCCGGCAGTTGGGCAAGTGATGGATCGACGTACAGATCTCCGCCACGCACCGACACTTCCTCGACGGTCACACTCCCGGTCGTCATGTTCACGCGCGCCACACCACCGGTCGAGATGACGTAGGCGGTGTCGCCGCGCCGGAAAACGTCGGGCAC
>CALKMY010000113.1 GCA_938091275.1 Candidatus Nanopelagicales bacterium
GGAATCCATCGCCGACGATCTGCGCACGCGACCCTCGGCGGTCGTCTTCACCTCCGGTGGAACCGAATCCGACAACCTCGCCGTCAAGGGGCTCTTGTGGGCCCGTCGGGCGCGACTGGGTGTCGCCGATCCGATCGTGGCCGCATCGGCGATCGAGCACCACGCCGTCCTCGACCCCGTCGAATGGCTCGGCAAGCACGAGGGTGCGGACGTGCGGTGGATTCCGGTCGATAAATCCGGCCGAGTCGATGTGGATTTCATCGATCAGTTGTTGTCGTCGGCGGCCGAGCGAACGGCGCTGGTCTCGGTCATGTGGGCCAACAACGAGGTGGGCACCGTCCAGCCCGTCCGGGAAATAGCGGCGGCGTGCCGTGGCGCGGGTGTGCCCTTCCACACCGACGCGGTGCAGGCGCTTGGCCAGGTCCCCGTGGATCTGTCCGAGGTCGGCGCGACGGCCGTGACCATCAGTGGGCACAAGGTGGGCGGCCCGTTCGGTATCGGGGCCCTGATCGTGGACCCGTACGAGAGCCTCGTTGCCGTGTCCCACGGTGGTGGGCAGGAGCGAGATATTCGATCGGGCACCTTCGACGCGCCGGCTGCCGCCGCATTCGCCGTCGCGGTGCATCACGCGGTCGAGGAGCAGGCCGCACACGCCGCTCTCCTGCGAAGCCTACAAATCCAACTCGCAGAAGGAATGGCTTCTGTCGTTCCGGGCGCGATCATCAACGGCCCGGTGGTCGGCGACCCCGCAACGCGCCTACCCGGCAACGTGCACGCTTCTTTTCCCGGCGCCGAGGGGGATGCTCTGCTGATGTTGCTCGATGCTGCAGGCGTCGATTGCTCGACGGGGTCGGCCTGCACCGCAGGGGTGCCCGAGCCCAGTCACGTTCTCCTCGCGATGGGTGTCGATGAGCGCATAGCGCGATCCTCGCTCCGCTTCAGTTTCGGTCGAACGTCTACCGATGATGACGTGGCCGCAATCATTCGTGCCCTCCCCGGCGCGGTGGAGCGAGCGCGTCGTGCAGGGTCGGTATCAACCGACCGCTATCGGGCGGCCCGCGAGAACGAAGTCGATCGATGAGAATCATCGCTGCGCTCTCGGGCGGCGTGGATTCTTCGGTCGCTGCGGCTCGAATGGTGGATCAAGGCCATGACGTGGTCGGTGTCCACCTTGCGCTGGCCCGGTCGGAGTCCACCGGGGGAAAGTCGCGTGGCTGTTGCACTCTCGACGATGCACGAGATGCGCGCCGAGTCGCAGACGCACTCGGCATTCCCTTTTATGTCTGGGATTTCTCCGCCGAATTCGCCGAGGAAGTAATGAATGACTTCCTTGCCGAATACCAAGCCAATCGGACACCGAATCCATGCGTGCGGTGCAACGAGCACATCAAGTTTCGGGCTGTGCTGGACCGAGCCTTGGCGTTGGGCTTCGACGGAGTCGCCACCGGTCACTACGCCGTGCTCACGTCCGGGGCGGAAGGTCCCGAACTACATCGCGCGGCGGATGCGGACAAGGACCAGTCCTACGTTCTCGCGGTCATCGAGCAGGACCTACTGCGGCACTGCTACTTCCCGCTCGGGGGTTCGCTGAAGAGTGATGTGCGAGCGGAGGCTGAAGCGCGTGGCCTACGCACGGCCTCGAAGCCGGACAGTCATGACATCTGCTTCATTCCTGACGGTGATACCGCGGGTTTCTTGACCAAGGCACTAGGGGAGAAACCCGGGCCCATCGTCGATGTCTCCACCGGTCGTGACGTGGGTAGTCATCAGGGCACGTTCACCGTCACCATCGGCCAGCGTCGTGGTCTTGACCTGCGTATTCCTGGCGAAGATGGGCGTCCTCGGTACGTCGTGGACATTGATGATTCGACGGACACGGTCTACGTCGGCTCTCCGGAGATGCTCGACGTCGATGGCTTGGTCGCCGATCACGTCATCTGGGCAGCCCCGGCCTTGACGGCGGAATGGTCAAACGTCAGTGCCCAAGTGCGAGCACACCACCACCCGGTGCCGGCCCAGGCGAGGATGCTCGACGACACCATCGACGTCGTTCTGCTCGAGCCCGTACGCGGACTCGCCACGGGACAAACGGTGGTGCTCTATAGCGATTCCCGGGTTCTCGGCTCAGGAAGAATCAGCCAGACACGCACGGTGAGTGGCGTGAAGCGCCCACGAGAAGCGCAGCGAGCGTGAACGAGGGATTCACGTGGCCGTACCCGGCTGTTGCGACCGGGATCGGATCGATGCCTGGTACCGACTCGCGTGAAGCGACGAACATCGTCGTGGGCGAGTTCGGCGCGGTACCTCACGTTGTCGAGTTACCGAGTCGAGGCCCGGGAGGTGACCCCGTCGGGCGAACGGCCGCCATGTTGGCCGGTGTCGATCGAACGTTCGAAGTCGAAACCAACGTCCGCGGCTGGCGACTTGGCCACACAGGTCAGGCGGCTCTTCGGCGGGCCCGAGCCTGGCTGTCCGAAGACCTGGACTCCTTCGAGGAATACGCCGCCTCGCGTCGGGGACCGGTCAAGGTGCACATGCTCGGCCCGTGGTCGATGGCTGCGCGGATCGAGGACGTAGCGGGGGAGTCGCTGATTCGCGATCACGGCGCTGTTGCCGAGATCTCCGGCGCCGCGGCCGAAGCCGCGAGTGAACTCGCGGCACGGGTGCAACGCGCCGTGCCCGATGGCGAGGTGATCGTCCACATCGAGGAACCCGAACTGAGCCGGGTTCTCGACGGTCGGGTGCCGATGAGCAGTGGACGGCTCTTCCACCGGGCTGTTGAACCCGCGGTCGTGCAGGCCCACCTGTCCATGATCGTGAATGCGGTCGCCGCCGCGAATGCGGTCGCCTGTATTCGTTGTGCAGCTCCCGGCGCTCCGGTCGAACTCATGCTCGGGAGCGGAGCCAGGATCATCGGTATCGACATCGAGCAGCCGATGCGATCAGCCTCTGCGCACGAGTCGTTGCTTGGTGCGTGGGAGTCGGGAGTAGGTCTCCTGCTGTCGTGCGTCCCGGCGCAGATCGATGTATTGCGAAGCGACACAGGCGTCAGCGCCCCTCTTCGCCGATTCATGGAACGAGCTGGCTTCGCGCAGGTACCGTCGAACGTCGCCATCACTCCGACCTCCGGGCTGGCGGTTCTATCGCCGGAAGGCGCCCGAACGGTGATGGACGCGTGCACCAGGGTCGGCGTGGTGGTGCGGGACGAGCATTCGGAGCCGGTCCATGGTTGACAAGGGAACCGCGACGCCAACGCCTGACACACGCAAGAAGTGGCGCGACCTCGTCGATGCGATCAACAACGCGCGCACGGCGTACTACCAACACGATGCGCCGTCGATATCGGATTCTGAATACGACTCCTTGTTTCGAGAGTTGGAAGCGCTAGAGGAGCGTTATCCGGAATTGGCGAGCGGGGAGTCACCCACGCAGACGGTCGGCGGGCAGGCATCGG
>CALKMY010000114.1 GCA_938091275.1 Candidatus Nanopelagicales bacterium
GTCGGCAGAAAGGTCCGACGTCGGCGCGCTGGCCCGAATCGAGCACCTGGAAAAAGCCCTCGCGTCGGGAGCACTCGGTGCCGAAGCGACTCCGCCAATTCAAGCGACGGTGCAAGCGACGACGGACGTTCCTCTGGAAGCCACGCCGAAAGCGTCGACGCAAGACTCGACCACGTCAACGACGCCCCGAAAGTCGAAGACGGCTTCCAAAGCATCGGCCGCGCCGCCACCGCCCAAGATCTCCGATGTGGCACCGTCAACGGCGATAAATGCTGACGCCGAACATGACGAAGCCGGCGTGAAAGTCGACCCAGACAGCGCAGACAGCGCCGGCAGCTCAGAGAGTGCCGACAGTGCAGGCACCCCGGGTGCACCGCCGCCAGGTGCTGACCCGGCGGCGACCACCTCAACGGCTAGCGCGGCCGATTCGGACATCACCCTCGAAGGGTTCGTCACAATGTGGCCAGCGGTGATGGACACGTTGTCTCGCACCCGGGTGGCGTGGATGCTGTTCAACGATTCCCGGCCGGTCTCGTGGTCGGATGGAGTTCTCGCAGTGGCAGTCGATAGCCCCGGGAAAGTCGCTAACGCGGCATCGAGCGGCCACGACGAGAAACTTCGAGCGGCGATCGCGGACACCCTCAAAGTCGATCTGCGCATCGATGTTGTGGTTGCGTCGACCGCCAACGCGTCTGCGTCGGGCACTAGTGGAGCCACCAACAGCAGCAACGACCCCGCCGACGCTCCGAGCGTCGATGACGTGAACGTCGACGATATCTCCGGCGTTGACCTGGTGATGCGAGAAATGGGCGCCACGCAGATCGGGGAGATCGAGCACTGATGTATGAAGGTGCCGTTCAGGATCTCATCGATGAGTTGGGGCGATTGCCGGGTGTTGGCCCGAAGAGTGCGCAACGAATCGCGTTCCACCTACTCGCGTCTGAGAAGGAAGATGTTCAGCGTTTGGTTGAGTCGCTCGTTCGTGTGAAGGAGCGAGTGCAGTTCTGCGACACCTGCGGAAACATCTCTGAGGCTGATCAATGTCGTATTTGCGCGGACCCGAAGCGTGATCTCAGCGTTGTGTGTGTTGTCGAGGAACCAAAAGACGTCGTCGCGATCGAACGAACTCGTGAGTTTCGCGGCCGCTATCACGTCCTCGGTGGCTCGATCAATCCCATCGAAGGCATCGGCCCGGAAGACCTGCGCATCCGAGAACTTCTCAGCCGACTCGCAGACGGCACAATCAACGAAGTCATCCTCGCGACAGACCCGAACCTCGAAGGGGAAGCAACCGCCACGTATCTCGCCCGCACCATTCAGCCATTAGGGGTAGTGGTCTCGCGCTTGGCAAGCGGCTTGCCGGTGGGTGGCGACCTCGAATACGCCGATGAAGTAACACTCGGGCGCGCCTTCGAAGGACGACGACGCATCGATTCTTCCAGCTGATCTGACCGGG
This sequence comes from Candidatus Nanopelagicales bacterium, assembly GCA_938091275.1. GTDB lineage: Bacteria > Actinomycetota > Actinomycetes > S36-B12 > S36-B12 > S36-B12. Next base: position 1,457 of record CALKMY010000114.1, read on the forward strand.
TTGCTCGATGCTCGACAATCTGTTCGCGTACGCACTCACCGCGGTCATCGTTCTCGGCCTCGCGGCGTTCATGAGGCAACGCGGGTGGGGAATCGCCCTGCCGTTGATTGCCCTCGGGGTGGTCGTGGGCCTCGCGCCGTTCGGACCAGCCGCGCCCCCGGAACCGGAAGTGATCTTGATCCTCCTTCTGGCGCCCTTGGTCTTCGGTGAGGCTCTGAGTTCGTCTTACCTCGACCTGCGTCGGGTGAGTCGACCCGTCCTGGCACTGGCGATCGGACTGGTGCTGACGGCGACATTGATTGTGGGCGGTGTGGTGAGCCTGTTCGTGGCAATGCCATTGGCCGTGGCGTTCGCCCTGGGCGCGATCGTCTCCCCAACCGACGCGGTGGCGGTCAGCACGATCGCGAGACGAGCGTCGTTGCCTCGTCGCTTGGTCTCGATCCTGGAAGGCGAAAGCCTCGTCAACGACGGAACGGGCCTGACGGCGTTGCGTGTGGCTGTGGTCGCGGCGGTGGCCGGCAGTGTGACGATGCTTAACGCAGCGGGGATGCTCGCTGCCGCCGTCGGTATCGGCCTGCTTGTCGGTGGGCTTGCGGGATGGGGCATGTCGACGGTGCTGCGTCGCAGTCGAGATTTGGTAGCCGCCAACTCATTGATCGTCGTCGCGCCATTCTTGATCTACGTCGTTGCCGAAGAGTTCGAAGGTTCGGGAATTCTGGCGGTAGTGGTGGCGGCCCTGTGGCTCGCCAACGCCCAGCATGCAGACCCCGGGTGGTCAGGGCGGCTGCAAGGAACCACCGTGTGGCGGCACGTCACCTTCATCTTGCAGTCGTTCGCCTTCTGCCTCATCGGGTTGGAGATACCCGAAGTCTTCAGTCGGCTGGGCTCAGACGAGGTAGCCCTCGTGCTGGTGTTGGTTCCCGTGGTGCTCGTCACCTTGATCGGAACTCGGTTCTTGTTCGTGGGTCTCATGGTTGTCATCGAGCGTTCCCGGGACAGACGTCGAGGCGTTGTTCGAGACCAGGCGGTGAGGCAGGCGGTCGTCGTTGCCTGGGCGGGTGCCCGAGGGCCGGTGTCGGGACTGGCGGCTTTCTCGCTTCCGCTGGTCGTCGCCAGCGGTGAACCTTTTCCCTACCGCGACGTGCTCCTGGCCACGACGTTCGCGATCATCGTCATCAGCCTGCTGTTGACGCTGTCTGTTGCACCGCTCGCACGATGGTTGGGAGTGCGCGGTGACGATGATGCGGCGTTGGCGCAAACGGTGGATTCAGCCTTGGCGCGTGCAGCTCTGGAAAGACTGGACGCAGCGGTGTTGGAATCTGACACCAGCGGTGAGCGGATTGCTCCGGAGGTTGTTGACCGACTTCGAAGTGACTGCGAAGAGCGTCTCGATCGATCCGCTCTGCAGGCCAATGAGCCCGTGGAGCGGCCGACGAACTCGGTGGCCGTGCTTCAACTTGCCCGTGCCATGGTCCGTGCTGAACAAGAGGAGCTACTCCGGATGCGAGACGAGGAGGGCCTTCCCGATGCCATCGTCCGCCCTCGGCTACGTGACCTTGATCTTCGACTCGAGGCGCTAGGAACCTAGCGTTAACTCGCCCGGTCGCAACCTGCCAGAGGCTGGCGAGAGATTCCCTGGCGGTGCGCGAAAGTGAGCGCAAAAGACTTCACAAGTGGGCGCGAAGATAACGCTTGTGTCGTACGTATCCCAGAAATGTCTCAAGCACGGTCACGGATGTGACGTTGCTCAGGGGGTCTAGGCGGTGCTCATGAATACCCGATAGCCTCGAATGGTCAGAAGCCCGGCACGTAAGCGATTCAAGGAGTGAGCACGTTCATGGGTTCAATGGGTAAAAAGTTCGCGGTCATCGTGGGTGCTTCGGCTCTTGCGCTGGCTGCCTGTTCGAGTGACTCGGACGATTCGTCAGGTGGCGACTCCGGTGGAGACAGCGTCGCATCGCAATACGACCTGAGCGGCGTTGACCTCGCCATCGGCTCGAAGGACTTCGACGAGCAGTTGATCCTCGGCCAGATGATGGTCCAGGCCTATGAGGCTGCCGGCGCGAACGTCGACGACAAGGTCAACCTCGGTGGCACCGCCGTCGCCCGCGAGGCGCTGCTGTCCGGCGAGATCGACATGTACATGGAGTACAACGGCACTGGCTGGACCGTTCACCTCGGCCAAGAAGATCCGAGCTTCGACCCAGAGGAACTCACCTCTGGTGTTCGCGACCTGGATGCTGAGAATGGCATCGTGTGGGTGGACCGCTCGCCGTTCAACAACACGTACGGCTTCGCCTCCAGCCCCGCGGCCACGGAAGCGAACGGTGGCGCGTTCGATCTGAAGTCGATGATGGAGTACGTCCGCGACAACCCGGATGCCGTCGTCTGCATGGAATCTGAATTCCCGGACCGTCCCGACGGCCTGATTCTGACCGAGACCCACGCCGGCATCGAACTGCCGGACGCTCAGCAGAACATCCTGGACACGGGCGTGATCTACACCGAGACAGCGAACGACAATTGCGATTTCGGTGAGATCTTCACGACCGACGGTCGTATCCCGGCACTGGGTCTGACCCTGGTCGAGGATCCGGGCGTCAACATTCTCTACAACATCTCGGCAACCATTCGCGAGGAGACCTACGACGCGAATGCGGATGCTTACGATGCGATCACGGCTGCGATTCTCGAGCCGCTAGACAACCTCAAGATGGCCGAGCTCAACGCTCGGGTGTCAGCAGAAGGTGAGGAGCCCGCGGCAGTCGCGAAGGACTACCTCGTCGAACAGGGCATCATCGCCGGCTAGTTCGAAAGAGGGCGGGGGCCACGGCCCCCGCCCTCTTTACTAGTAGGAACGTTTTTTCTTTTTCCTTCCCTTCACCTTTCGACCTAACGGCCAGGAGCGTCTGTGGACGGCGTACGGAGTTGGTTCGACTACATGTCGAGCCGGACAGACCTCATCGTGGATGGCCTGACGCAGACCCTGATGTATGTCGTCGTTGTGACGATCGCTGCGGGGATCACGGCAGTTGTCGTCGCGGTGCTGACCATGCGTCACACGTTCGCGAAAGAACTCGC
>CALKMY010000115.1 GCA_938091275.1 Candidatus Nanopelagicales bacterium
GGAGTCGTTCTTTCCGCCACCTATGAGGCCCGAGCGCTGGGAATTCACTCCGCGATGCCTATTTCTCGAGCACGACGTCTGGCACCGCAGGCAACATTTATCCCTCCGCACCACGATCAGTACGCGCAGGCGTCGCGAGAAGTGATGGACATTTTCGGATCCATCACCCCGATCGTTGAGCCACTGTCTCTTGACGAAGCCTTTCTCGATATCGCCGGGGCGATTCGTCGCCTGGGGCGACCCGTTGCCATCGCAACGCTCATTCGGAATCGAGTCCGTGACGAGGTCGGCATCACGTGCTCGGTCGGGGTGGCGTCGAGCAAGTTCGTCGCCAAGCTCGCCTCCACGCACAGCAAGCCGGACGGACTGCTCCTCATCCCGCACGCCAAGGTCATCGAATTCCTTCACCCACTCCCCGTCGGTGCCTTATGGGGTGTGGGAGAGCGAACCGAAGAGCAATTGGTGCGCCTCGGACTGGAAACCGTGGGCGACATCGCCGAGACACCCGTGGCCACCTTGGAGCGGGCCCTCGGCGCGGCACAGGGTCGTCATCTTCACGATCTCTCCTGGGGCACAGATCCTCGGGCCGTCATTCCCAATGAGCCGGAGAAAAGCATCGGGAACGAAGAGACATTCGATTCGGACACCGATGATCACGAGTGGATTCGCTCGCGGATCGCTGGACTCTCCGACCAGGTAGCGCGTCGCCTGCGGGCATCCCAATCGGTTGCTCGGACCGTAGGTCTGAAAGTGCGTTTCGCAGATTTCACCACCATCACCCGGTCTCGGACCCTCGATGTGTCCACCGATGTCGGTGCCGATATCTACGCCACGGCCTGGTCACTGTTCGGCGCACTGGGTCTTCAGCGAGCGAGAATCCGACTGGTTGGGGTGCGAGTGGAGGGCCTAACGCCCACCGACGAGACCCCCACCCAACTTGCCCTGGATACCCCCGACCGTGGCCATCGCGACGCCGAGGTAGCCATGGATCGACTGCGGCAGCGATACGGCCCCGGAGCGGTTCGTCCAGGCCGTGTCCACTGATGGCCATCCCTACCGGGGTGCACATTTCCCTCCAAGTCGATTGCCACTTATCCTGAGAGTGACCGCCAGGAAGCGTGGTCGGGGACCGTGGGGCACAATGACTCCAAGGCACGATCACGAGACGTCGGAAGGGGGCCCGCCATGCCGCTGTCAGAGCATGAGCAACGTCTGCTTGAGCAGATGGAAAAAGCCCTCTACGCCGAAGACCCGAAGTTCGCGACGAGTCTGCAGTCTCGTGGTGGGGCCGCGAGTCGGTCCCGAGCAGCGCTGGGCGTTCTCGCAATTCTCGGCGGTCTCGGCATTGTGCTCGCCGGGATGGCCATTCCTCTTGCGATCCTCGGCGTGGTGGGCTTCGCGGTCATGCTGGCCGGAGCAGTTCTCATCTACTTCGCCTTCACCCGGCGGTCATCGGCCGCCGCCGAGGACAGCGAAGAAGGCACCGACGATGCCTCTGCTGCGGCCCCGCCCACTGCTGACGACAAGCAGGGTGGACGCTCAAGCGGCTTCATGGACCGGATGGAAGAGCGCTGGCGCAAGCGCGCCGACGGCGATCGCTGACATGATGGGACGATGAGCAACATCGTTCCCGCCCAACTTGGCCGCTTCTTCGAAGACTTCGAAGTCGGCACCACGTACCAGCACCCCTTCGGTCGGACGATCTCCGAAGCGGATTCCACATGGTTCACCCTGCTGACCTGCAACACCAACCAGAACCACTTCAACGCCGATCTCGCCCAGAGCAACCCCATCACCGAAGGGCGCATCATCGTGAACTCGGGGCTCACCGTGGCCTTGGTTCTCGGCCTGTCGGTGATCGACATGAGTCAAAACGCCGTGGCCAATCTGGGTTGGACCGACATCAAACTCACCCACCCTGTCTATATCGGGGACACGATCTACGCCGAGAGCCTGTGCTTGGAGGCACGAGAGTCGTCGTCGCGACCCGAGATGGGCATCATCCGCATGAAGACTCGGGGCTTGAATCAGGACGGAGACGAGGTTGTTTCGTGGTTCCGCTCCGTCATGGTTCCTAAGCGGGCCAGTGGCATCGGACAGGACTACTTTCCGAAAGCTACGAACGGCCCTTTGACGGAGTAACGAGCCTGGATCATGGTTGCTATGTCCGATCGCGAAGTGGTCGTTGTTTCTCGACCCTACGAGCCCGAGGGCGATTCGCTGTCGCTTGCCCGTGATTTGGCGGCAAGCACCTTCGGCCTCGTGGTCTACAGCACCCAGACCGCTGTTGCCTTGACCGAGGCAACCATGCGTTCCGTCGTCGGATCGGTTCTCGACAAAACCGTTCCTGCCATCGCCGACGCCATCATCTCAAGGATCGATCTCACCGACATTGTGGTGCGGCAGGTGGATCTGCAGTCGATCATCCTTCGTGCTTTAGACGAAATCGACATAACGCAAATCGTGATCGACCGAGTGGATGTCGACGAGATCGTCGGGAAGACCGATCTTGACGCCGTGATCGATCGGATTCCGATGCTGCAGATCGCGGACTACATCATCGAGGAGATCGACCTTCCACAGATCATCCGCGAGAGCACGGGCGGCGTCGCCCTCGACGCCTTCACCACTACCCGTGTTTCGGCTATCCGGGCAGACGAGATCATCTCAACGATGGTGGACACCGTCCTGTTGCGACGGTTGCGTCAACGTGAACGCAAACTCGCGGTCTCCGATCCCGATCCGCAAGAAGAAGCAACCGAAGAGCCTGGGCGATGACGTCTTTTCAGCAATACCGCGATCATCGCGATGCGCAGGGACCGGTCGTCCTGGAAACCGTCCCTGCTGCCGGACGTCGCTATCAAGGCGATCGTGCCGGGTTCGTCATCAGGGCGATCGCCGCTGTCTTGGACGTCGTTTTCGTCGGCATCATCGTGGTGCTCTTGTGGATTGGGCTGTGGTTATTCCTTCTGATCTTCAACCCCATCATTGATCCCGATCTCACAGTAGAAGTCACTCCACCCTCGGGCTACTTCCTGCTCGCTGGATACCTCCTCATGTGGTTGTACTGGACGTGGATGTGGGCGACGAACGGCCGAAGCTTGGGTCAGTACCTGATGGGGTTGCGGGTGGTCGGACGTCAAGGCCGTCGTTTCGGGTGGAAGCTGGCGATACTGCGGTCTGGATTCTGTGCTGTCTTCCCTCCGGGGTTGGTGTGGGCGATCATCAGTCCACGCAATAGGTCCGTCCAAGACGTCCTGCTCCGCACCAGCGTGATTCACGACTGGTCGTCTTCATCATCGGAGTCGACGCCTGAGTCATCGCCTGAGTCATCGCTTGAGTCATCACCCACGTCAACATCCGCTCCGACTACATCACCGCCGGACGCCGGTGAATAGGACGCGCCGTCATCGCACAGCGACTGCGGCCTTGGCGTGTGTCGCTGCGTGTGTATGCGCCTTGTTCGGTGTGCCCGCCCACGCGGACATCGTCCAAAGCCCCGCCGGATCCACGGCGTCAGTGCAGGTGTCGGTGACGCTGGACAACGATTGGCAGTTCGCCGACGCCGAGTGCCTTTTCATTCCGCTGCTGGTGACGTACGGCCGCGCGGATGACACGTCGATCTTGGGAGAGACGACAGTGACCAAAGTCGGTAGCGAGAGTGTTCGTAACGAAGGCACCTTTCTGGTGCTGCCAGGAGACGCTGTCTCGGGGCAGCTGTTGGACGAGATATTCGTCTGCCCCGCCGATGGCACCGGGGAGTATCGCCTCTCGACAGTTGTTCGCGCGATCGGGCCGGCAAGCGAGGACAGCGTCGAATTGGACCCCTTGACGTTTTGGGTGCGTCCGGCGTCGTCCCGGATCAGCCGCGTGACAGCCGTTTCCGCCCACGAGGGAACGCGCGTGCGTGGTCGCGCGACGGCGGGCGATTCGATCGATAAGTCGGCGGCCACCGGGGTGGTGGAAATTCGGTTCGCCAAGAACCGGCGCTGGGGCGCTCCGTACTACGCCTCCGTTACCGACGGGCGCTTCGACCAGGTGGTCCCACAGTCGATCGCCCCTGGAACGCGCGTGAAGGCGACACTTACCCGATGCTCGTGGTGCTCACGGGCATCGCGAACGGCCCGGGTGCGGTAAGGCGAGCGCGATAGGACGAGCGCGATAGGACGGATGCGGTAGCGGCATGTGACGGCACGTACAGTGCTGTGGTGTTCTCTCCGGTCTCGCAGGCGCCGCAGACCATGGCGCGTCGCTGCTTGCGGATGTTGTCCGGGGCGTGTGCGCTGCTCCTGGTTGCCGTGGGCGCCTCGCCCGCCTTCGCCGCGGATGTCGTCGCTGGTGCACGGACGTATCAACGAGCCGCCACCGTCCTGGGAAGCGATGTCGCGGTATGGCGTCCGACCTACACTGCAGGCTTGCCACGACGCGGACCGATCGACGTGATTGCGTATGGCAAGTCGTCCAATCGAGCGACCTTCGCTGGCGCCACCTACGGCAAGGGGATGCCAAGCTTCACGATCGCGCAGAAGGGCGCCGCCGATCGGTGGGCGGCGCGACCCGTCGACCGTGCGGAGCAGGGTCTGGTGGAGACGGTCGCGGTGCGGATAGGAGCCCCGGGGAGCAAGCGGGTTGTTCGGGCACGGGTCTTCGCGGACTGTCGGGGTCAAGACCCATCCAACAGCGATCGACGCCGTTGTGATCGCCGAGACGTGGTGCGCTTCGGGGGGAGTGTGGAGCTGCTCGCTCGCACGATGAGTTCTGGGGAGCCGCTAGCTTCCGATATCCGCATCGATAGCCAAGGGTTGACCTATGCCCAATTGGTTCGGGTCGCGTCCGGATTAGTGCCCGTCACCAAGTGAAATGTCAGTCGGTCTCGCTAACCTGACGACACCGATGCGGAAGGGGCGATGGTGACGGACATAGGCCTGGGTGTTGTGGTGGCGGTAGGAGTTCTCCTGGGGCTTGTCGCCGGCATGGTCGTGGGCTGGATCGCCTCCAGGCGGATGGGTCGCAAGGATTTCGCACTTCAATCCGAGGCCATTCGTGCCGATTCCGAGTCCGCGGTTGCCCGCTTGAATGCCGAACTCATCGAGGCGCAAGGGCAAATTCGGGTGTTGGAGACCGATCGTGCCTCGTTGCAGGGGGAGAAGTCCTCGGCGAAATCACTTGAGGACCGCCTGGAGCCGGTGCGCGAGGCACTCGAAGGACTTCGACGTACGACCCAGCAGGCCGAGGTCGAACGAGCGAAATCCGCCGCGGAGTTGCGCACGCAGATCGACGGCGTTCAGCGCAATTACACGTCATTGGAGTCAGCAACCAAGCAACTCGTCGCCGCAATGAGTTCAGGTCAATCCCGTGGTCAGTGGGGAGAGATGCAACTCGAGCAACTGCTCGAGCATTCGGGCCTTGTCGAGGGGGTTCACTTCCGACGTCAGGACTCTCGTATGACCGAGGCCGGCGGTGCCCGCCCGGACGTTGTGGTCGATCTGCCGGGAGGCGGCGAGATTCTCATTGACGCGAAGTTTCCCTTCGACGCCTATTGGCGGGCGATCAAAGCGGACAACGAAACCGAAGTGGACGCGCACCTGCACAAACACGCGGAGGACGTCCTTGCTCGAGCCAAAGAACTGTCGTCCAAGCGTTACTGGGAATCCAACATCAGCCCAGACTTCGTTGTCATGTTTCTTCCACTGGAGTCGTTGCTCTCGAGTGCTCTGGAGACCAACGGCTTGCTAATGGAGGAGGTCTTTGCCCGAAACGTTGTCTTGGCGACGCCAACGACCATTCTCGGGATGTTGCGAACAATTCAATTCGGCTACCAACGCAAGTTGATGGCGGACAACGCTGAGGAGATCCGGGCCGCGGGTGCGGAGATGTTGACCAGGCTTGAGAAAGCCGTCGATCACCTCGGAACCTTGCGTAAAGGCTTGATGAGCGCGGTGAAGGGCTATAACGAGTTCATCGGTTCGATGGACAGCAGGGTGATGGTTCAGGCCCGCAGAATGAAGGAACTCGGCGTCGCGTCCTCGACGGACTTGGAACTACCGTCAGATGTGACGGAGACTCTGCGAGAGTCGAGGTCGTCGGAGTAGAAGCTCGACGCTCCAGGTGGCGTTGTGCGTTGTCGGTTCGCCTATCGCGGTCCGCCTATCGTGGTTCGCTTATCGGGGTCCGCCGCTAACAGCAGGCGAAGAATGTGAAGGTCCTTGGTAGCCCGGGTGGCTGCTACGTAGATGTCGGCCCCGCGTGGGTGTTGAGAACTTAGGGCATCGGGGTCTACCACGATGACGCAATCGAACTCGAGTCCCTTGGCCTGTTGGGCTGAGAGCACGGCGATGGGGGCGTCGAGCGCTGCGCTGCCGAAACCGAAATGCGGCTCGGGCAGTAGCTCGCGAAGATGTGTCAGTAGTGCGTCGGGTGCGATCACGGCGCTGCGTCCGTCCTCGGAAGCCACCGATTGCGCGTATTGCGACAACTCGGATAGTGGCAGAGATGCCTCGACCACGTCCGATCCGTCGCGGATAGGGGTCAATACGGGTGGATCGCCCCCCGCTTCCAGCAGCAGACGCGTGGCCACATCCGCAATCTGACGGGTGATTCGGTAGGTCACCGTCAGCGTGTGCAG
>CALKMY010000116.1 GCA_938091275.1 Candidatus Nanopelagicales bacterium
CGGCGGTGCAGTGATCCTGACGCAGTCGGTCGATGTCGCCGGAGAGCTCGGCACGAAATTCCTCGCAAGAATTGCGGCCGCTCTGGCGCTGGGCTTGGTTATCTCCGTCGGCATTACCTACGTTGTCGCGCGACGGCTCTCCCGTCCTTTGCGCGACGCCCAAGGAGTCGCCCATCGAATGGCAGGCGGGGAGAGGGATGAGCGCCTCACCCCGCGGGGGCCAGCGGAGGTCGCGGATATCGCCGAGGCGTTGAATGCCCTGAACGCAGCCCTCGCGACGTCCGAAGGTCGCCAACGGGAGTTCTTGCTGTCGGTGTCTCACGAGCTGCGTACGCCGCTCACGGCGATCCGGGGTTACGCGGAAGCCCTCAACGACGACATCCTCGACCCCGAGCAACTGACGAGTGTGGGTGCGACCATCGGTCATGAGACGAGTCGTTTGGATCGACTCGTCCACGACCTTCTCGACCTCGCTCGACTGGGCGCCGCTGACTTTCATGTCAACGCAGCCGACGTCGATGTGCGGGAGATCCTCACCGAGGCAGCAGAGGTGTGGCGAAGTCGATGCGATCGCGATGGCGTCACGTTGATACTCGCGGAAGCGGCGCGGCCTGTCCATGTGCACGTCGATGCGATGCGCCTTCGGCAGATCATCGACAACCTGATGGAGAACGCCCTGCGGGTTTCTCCCCAGGGGTCGCAGATTCATCTCGCGATCCATACGGACGCTGCGATCTCCGATGGCTCGTTTGCTGTCATCGAGGTTCGGGACAGCGGCCCCGGTTTAAGCGAGGACGACCTCGCTGTCGCCTTCGAGCCGGGTGCGTTGCACGAGCGGTATCGCGGTGTGCGGCCCGTCGGCACCGGACTGGGCCTGGCGCTTGTCGATCGACTCGCCTCACGCATGGGGGGCGCCGCTGCGGTTACCAGCAGTCCAGGGGTGGGTTCGTCCTTCTGGATCAGAATCCCCTTGGCGTAGGGCTCGACGGCCCCTCTGGGCTCGGATAACGGCGTACGATCCACGGATGGAGAAGCTCGATGACCAGACTCGTGTCGCGGTCGACGAGCGGCCGCGGCGCCGGCGGATGTTGCCGGTGTTCATCACCGGAATCACCGCTCTTGCAGCAGGTGTCTACCTGCGCGCTGTGGACCCGAACGTTCCCGGGCACTACCCCGGATGCCCGAGCCAAATCTTCTTGGGTTTGGACTGTCCGGGGTGCGGGGGAATGCGTGGCACCCACGACCTGCTCTACGGCGACCTCTCGGGGATGGCTGATCACAACATTCTGTTGATCGTTTTTTGGCCGGTCGTGATCGTCGCCTTCGCCGTCTGGGCCTACCGATCGTGGACCGGTCGACGCCCGGTCGTCGATATTGCAACGCAAGCACGGCGATCTCGACTCATGGTCTGGCTGCTGATCAGCGTGCTGATCTTTGGTGTGGTGCGCAACTTCGTTCCCTACCTGGGATCTGGAGTGGGTTAGAGCCCCGATTGCAAGCGCAGACACCGGGCGTACTGTTGGGCTATGAACGTCCTCAACGACATCCTCGACGGAGTTCGCGAAGACGTAGTGCAGCGGATGCAACGCGTTCCCCTCGAGCACGTCAAGGAACGCGCGAGTATGACCAGTGCACCGAGAGATCCGCGCCCGATGTTCACCGATGAGGACGTATGCGTCATCGCCGAAGTCAAGCGAGAAAGTCCGAGTCGAGGACCGCTGGCAGAGATCGCCGATCCGGCCGCTCTGGCTCGCGACTACGAAGCCGGTGGAGCGCACTGCATCAGTGTCTTGACCGAGGAGCGTCGCTTCGGGGGGAGTCTGGACGACCTCGCATCGGTGCGTGCCGCCGTCGACGTGCCGGTGTTGCGCAAAGACTTCGTCATCGGGAGTTATCAACTCTGGGAAGCACGGGCCTACGGCGCGGACCTCGTCCTGCTGATTGTGGCTGCGCTCGAACAGGACGCTCTCGTGTCACTTGTCGAGCGCTCCCGAAGTCTGGGGTTGACTCCACTGGTCGAGGTTCACGACGAGACGGAGATCGCCCGTGCCCTGGACGCAGGGGCAGACATCATCGGCGTCAATGCCCGAGACCTGACCACGCTGGAAGTTGACAGGGGCGTCTTCGCGCGAGTAGCGCATCTGATCCCGGATACCTGCATCAAGATCGCAGAATCAGGTGTCCGGGAGCCCCATGATTTGATCGCATACGCAGAGGCGGGAGCGGACGGCGTCCTGGTCGGCGAAAGCCTGGTTACCGGCAAGGATCCTCGCCTCGCGGTCCACGATCTCGTCACGGCAGGAGCGCACCCCGCCCTGCGTCACGGCAGGAGAATGACATCGTGACTGCCCCTGCCGACACCGTTGATGCTCGCTCGTCAGCACCGGGTCATTTCGGCCCGTATGGAGGTCGTTTCGTTCCAGAAGCGTTGATGGCTGCCCTCGATCAACTGGAAGAAGCCTTCGACGCAGCGTGCACCGATCCGGACTTCGCCCGGGAGCTTGCGGACCTGGAGAAGGACTACACCGGACGACCCTCTCCGTTGACTCGAGCGGCTCGCTTTGAACGCGAGTGCGGTGGGGCCCGCATCTACTTCAAACGAGAAGACCTCAACCACACGGGATCTCACAAGATCAACAACGTTCTCGGACAGGCGCTGTTGGCTGCCCGCATGGGTAAGGCACGAATCATCGCCGAGACTGGTGCCGGGCAACACGGAGTCGCGTCGGCGACAGCCGCGGCACTGATGGGATTGGAATGTGTCGTCTACATGGGGAAGGAAGACACCCAGCGGCAAGCGCTGAACGTCGCGCGTATGCAATTGCTCGGGGCCACCGTCATCCCGGTCGAAACGGGAAGCCAGACTCTCAAAGACGCCATCAACGAGGCGATGCGCGACTGGGTCACCAACGTCGCGACAACGCATTATCTGCTGGGAACGGTGACGGGACCATCACCGTTCCCGCGCATCGTCCGGCACTTTCACAGCGTCATCGGACGTGAAACGCGGGAGCAAATTCTCGAGATCGAGGGCCGGTTGCCAGATGCAGCAGTGGCGTGTGTCGGCGGAGGGTCCAACGCGATGGGGTTGTTCTCGGCGTTCCTCGATGATCCCGAGGTGCGCTTGGTCGGCTACGAAGCTGGCGGGGAAGGCGTGGAATCCGGTCGTCACGCAGCGCGATTCGCCATGGGTGCACCGGGCGTTCTGCACGGTGCGCGCACGTACGTTATGCAAGATGAGTGGGGCCAAACCATCCCGTCACATTCGATCAGTGCCGGACTGGATTACCCCGGCGTGGGCCCCGAGCACGCGTGGCTGCATGACTCGGGTCGGGCCACCTACGAGCCGGTGACGGACGCCGAAGCGATGGAAGCGTTCTCGATCGTGAGTCGCACCGAAGGGATACTGCCGGCGATCGAAACGGCGCATGCTCTCGCGGGGGCTATGCGTCTGGGTCGAGAGCTCGGTCCGGACGCGGTGATCGTGATCAATCTGTCCGGGCGAGGGGACAAGGACGTGGAAACTGCTGCTCGCTGGTTTGGAATCGACACGGCGTGAATCCGCGGACCGCGGCCGTATTCGACGCCGCCCGGACACAGCAACGATCAGCACTCATCGGCTACCTCCCGGCGGGGTTCCCCACGGTCGATGACAGTGTCGAGATCTTTCAAACCATGCTCGACTCCGGCGTCGACCTGCTGGAGGTCGGTCTCCCGTACTCCGACCCACTCATGGACGGCCCCGCGATCCAGGAATCAGTGGAAATCGCGCTCGAGTGTGGGGTGACGACTGCTGACGTCCTGAGCGTGGTCGACCGACTGACGCCGGCGGAGGGTCAAGCGGTGTATGTCATGAGCTACTGGAATCCCATCGAGCGATTTGGAGTGCAGAAGTTCGCCGACGAGCTTGCTGCGGCGGGCGGCAGCGGCGTCATCACACCGGACCTGACGCCCGAAGAAGCCGATGCATGGATCGAGGTGACCGATGCTGTGGGAATCGATCGCACCTTTCTCGTGGCGCCGTCATCGACCGATGCGCGAATCGACATCGTCTCTAGCGCGACGACCGGTTTCGTCTACGCGGCATCCACGATGGGAGTAACCGGGACTCGCGACACGGTCAGTGACGCAGCCCCGCAACTCGTGAGTCGGGTACGCGAGCGCACACGCCAGCCGATCGGTGTCGGCTTGGGTGTCTCGACGGCCGAACAGGCAGCGTCGATTGCCGGGTACGCGGATGGAGTCATCGTGGGTTCGGCATTCATTCGGCGAGTCCTTGATGCCAAATCAAGCGCCGAGGCCACGGCCGAGGTGGGTCGATTCGCTGCGGAGCTCCGCGAGGGGGTTGGGCGATCAACCCACCTGTCCGAGCCCGACGCATGAGCACGTCGCAGAGGCAAACTATTCTGGAGATCGGTGCCCGACGAGGCGCCATGTGGTCACGAACGGAGATGTAATGGCAGCGGGAAGTAGAGAACGGCGCGACCGGGCGGCTGCCGCTCGGGCGGAGGCTCAGGCGGGGGAGAAACGCCGGGAGCGGACCGTGCGCATCATCGGGGCCGTTGCCGTCCTCGCCGTTGTCGCCGGAATCATCGGAGTCGCCGTCGTCGCGCGCAATGCAGACGACAACGCGAACGCCATCGATGTGATTGAACCGGACCCGAGCGCTCCGGTTCCCGACGGTGTCCTCGGAGCCGATAGCGAATGGGCGTACGGGGTTCCCTATGGAACCGCCGGGGACGACGCCCCCGTTCTCGAACTGTGGGAAGACTTCCAGTGCCCTGCATGCGGCTCACTCGAAGAAGCGAACGGCGAAGGCATCGCCGAAGCAGCCGAGACCGGCATCGCGCGAGTTATTTGGCGTCCTACCGCGTTCCTGGACCGCAACCTCGGAAACGACGCGTCCAACCGTGCGATTGGCGCGTGGGGTTGCGCGATCGACGAGGGGTTCACGCGGGAATACCACGACGCGGTCTACACCAATCAACCCGAGGAAGAGGGAGACGGTTGGTCGAACTCCGAACTCGTCTCGATAGCCGAAGACATCGGCATGAGTGGAGCCACCCTCGAGAGTTTCTCCGCGTGCGTCGACGACGAGACCTACCGGGTGTGGGCCGCGAACTCGACCCAGGAGTTCTACGACCAAGGAGTTGCGGGAACCCCCTTCGGGAAGATCGACGGAGTGGAAATCCCCACACAGTCGTTGGCGGATCAAGCGTCGTTGCTCGCCGCGCTGACCGAGGCCGCCGGCAACTAGCGCCGGTGACGGAACGATGAGCGGGAGTGCGATAGCGACGATTACCACGCAGGTCGTGGCGTCGATTCCCAGTCCCGACCAGGGCACGTGGTACTTGGGTCCGATACCGCTACGCGCCTATGCGCTCGCGATCATCGCCGGCATCGTCGTTGCCATTTGGCTCGGTAATCGCCGCTACGTCGCTCGCGGCGGTGAGCCAGGCCTGATCACTGATATCGCACTGTGGGCGGTGCCCTTCGGCATCATCGGCGGCCGTCTCTATCACGTTGCCAGTGACTGGCAGATCTACTTCGGCACCGACGGCCGGGGAGTAGCTGCGGCTTTTCGCATCTGGGATGGAGGCTTGGGAATCTGGGGCGCCGTTGCTCTCGGTGCGTTGGGTGCGTGGATCGGTGCTCGACGGCGACACGTCGCTCTACCTCCGATCGCAGACGCGATCGCTCCCGGCATCGCGCTGGCCCAGGCAATCGGTCGATGGGGCAACTGGTTCAACCAGGAACTGTTCGGGCAACCAACAACGCTGCCCTGGGGGCTGGAGATCGCGCCGGAAAACCGGCCGGTGGGCTATGAGGCCTTCGAGACTTTCCACCCCACGTTCTTGTATGAGTCGCTCTGGCTGGTTGGCGTGGCCGTGGTTGTCATCTGGGCGGATCGCCGGTTCACGATGGGCCACGGGCGCGTCTTCGCCCTGTACGTGCTGCTGTACACGGTCGGCCGGGCCTGGATCGAAACCTTGAGAATCGACCCGGTCAACACCGTGGCCGGGCTGCGGTTGAACGTGTGGACGTCGGTCATCGTGGGGATCGGCGCCGCCGTGTATCTGGTGCTGTCGGCGAGATCCCGGCCGGGGCGAGAGGACCTCAGCGCGGCGTCGAGCGATGCGACCGACTCGGACGACCAGAACGACCAGAACGACCAGAACGACGAGAACCACGGAGAAGCCCGCGTCTCCCATGACTCCGATGACTCTGACGATCAGGCTCCCGTGAGTGAAATGTCACAAATGCAGGAAAAATCGGAAAAGTCGGACACTGCGGAGCCTGGTCCAGACGACACTGCGACGACAACCCCATAGACTCCTGGGCCCGGGCCAACGTCGTCCCGAACCGCCACACCACCACCTCCGCATCCGGCCGCTACTGCCGTGGGGCGGGCGGTTTCATCAACCGACGACGAAGGAATGCCTATGTCTCTCCTCGACGGATACGCCACCGCTCCGGCCCGGCAAGGCTTGTACGACCCGCAATTCGAGCGCGACGCCTGCGGTGTCGCATTGGTGGCGACCTTGAGCGGTGTCCCTTCTCGCGACGTCGTCAAGCAGGCACTGACGGCACTGGAGAATTTGGAACACCGGGGAGCGTCGGGAAGCGAGCCCGAC
>CALKMY010000117.1 GCA_938091275.1 Candidatus Nanopelagicales bacterium
GGTATCGGTGCGTTGCTGGAACTGCCGCCGGAGCAGTGGGCGTGCCTTGGGGTATTGAGCAATTGCGCCTGGTCAATTCTGAGCGAGAACAGCACCGGATTCGGTCCGGCCTGGCGTCTGCAGGAGTACAACGCGGGCTCGCTACCAACGCCCGCACTCGCCGACGATCGCTAGCGGCCCCCGGGTATGCTGAGCGCTCCCTACGGGGCTGTGGCGCAGCTGGTAGCGCACCTCCATGGCATGGAGGGGGTCAGGGGTTCGAGTCCCCTCAGCTCCACCGTGAGCCGTTAACTGCCGGCGTTCGGGGGTTCGAACAATCGGCGAGTTGGGTCAGAGGTCGTTGCTCTCGGTGGCTGGATCCCTCGTGGAATAGTAAGTATTGGCACCTCACGCGTCGAACGTAAGGGGCTGCTCAGCCGGGACCGTCGTTGAGCAAGAACATCCGAATTAGATTTTCGATAGGAGTAGAGGTGAAGGTTCGTACACACGGCAAAGCAATCGCTTTCGTGGGCCTCGCGTGTGGTGTGGTGCTTTCCTTCGGTGCGTGCTCGAGCGATCAGGATGGCGCGAGCCAAACTTCCACAGGAAGCGACCTTGTTGACGTATCGGAGGGAGCTAATCCCGACGACATCATGTTCGCTCAGATGATGATTCCGCACCATGAACAAGCCGTGGTCATGGCTGACCTAGCCGTCGACGGGGCTGAGGATCTCGAAATGCTCGCGTTAGCTGCAGAGATCAAGGCGGCTCAGGACCCGGAAATCCAACTGATGGCCTCGTGGTTGGACCAATGGGGCGTGCCTCGCCTGTCGGGTTCGGAAGCGACTCAGTCGCATGGCTCACATGGGATGCAAGGAATGCTCTCAGACGCGCAATTGGAGGCCCTTGCCTCAGCGCAGGGTCTGACGTTCGACGCGATGTTCGCGCAATACATGATCGAGCACCATGAGGGCGCGATCTCCATGGCACAAGACGTCCTCGAGAACGGAGCACACCCGAACGTGGCTGCGTTGGCGAGGGAGATCATCGTCACCCAGGAGGAAGAGATCGTGCAGCTTCAGGCCTTCTTGGCAGGCTAGACCACGGGAGCGATGGTCGAGATTTCTCCGGCGACGGGTCACGTTCATGGCGCGGTCCGTGCCGGTGGCCACATGCTGGTCGGCACGCGTGACGGCGTGAACCGCGTTGACCCCGCTACCTGCCGATTGGAGCGCGTGGGGGAGTCTCGAGATGACCTCATGGCATTCATGGGTGACCCGTCGTCGTTGCTCCTGGCCAGTGATCACCCCGGTCCTGGGTCGGACATGGTCAACCCGCTCGGACTGATGACCAGCACCGATGGAGGTGATTCGTGGCGGGCCGTCAGTCTGGGCGGACCAGTCGACTTCCACGCCATGGCCGAAAACGGAGATCAAGTGATCGGGTGGATCACCCGAGGCCCCCCTCCAATCCAATGGCCCGGACCCCCGATACCGGACCCCCATCCGAACGAATATCGGGCAGCCAGGGTGAGAAGGATCGGGAATTCGGGAATTCGGGAAAGACAAGTTGTTCTCGGCGTCTGGATCTGTCAGGGACGAGTAAGCGGTAGCACCGACCAATCGTTGGCCGGCCCTATCTCGGTGAACGGATCATTGGTTGCTACGGATCCCACGCGCCGCGCAAATTTCATCGCGGGCACATGTCTGCGTAACGTCAACGTCATCAATCGCGTGAGACAATTACTACGTCGGGCGACCCCCGGCGCACAACACAACAAGGGCCCCACAAGGGCGTGAAAGGTAAGGCCAGCATGTTCAAGCGCATTCGCGCGTATTACTCGCAGGAAGCCACCAGCCGACGTGCCGTCGAGCGAGAGTGGCGCAAGCAACGGGAATTGGCAGGGCCCTATGGCTCCAGCCACGTCGAGGAGATCGACGCGATTTTCTCCCGTCACCTGTAACCCCTGGTAACGAAAGCGCCCCCCGACGGGAAATCTCGCCGGGGGGCGCTTTTCTTTTCACGGGGTTGTAGCACCCCACTTCTTACCGATGCCCCCTGCGAGGCTTGCCCCGGGGCTCGGCGGCCGGTCAGACTCGCCCGTAGACATCGAGGACAGGAGTGAATGCGCCATGATTCGTAAAGCCATAGCAACGGCGTGTTGCATCGGGATGGCCGCAACAGGCGTGGTGGCTAGCTCGACTGCCGCCACCGCGGCGGTGACGGATCGGGTGAAGGTGCGCAAGCGCAAGCGTTGACCGAGCGTGCACGGCCCCGACCATTTCCCTGGTGGGCGGGGGCCGTGTCGCCTCTGGTGACGAGATCACCAAGAATGTGGGCGATTGGGAGGACCTGTGACGACGAATAGCGAGATGCCCTCGGGCCACTCGGCCGGGCGTGTCCTCATCGTGGGGGCGGGACCTGGACTTGGGATGGCCTTCGCTCGCCGCGCCCTCGCGGGTGGATCGGACGTCACGTTGGCCGCTCGTTCAGCGGACGCTCTCGACGAGATGGTGACCCTCCTCGGCTCCGATGGTGGGCAGGTGGCGACGCTGGTTGTCGACGCGTCGCAACCGATGGCGCTGCGCGACACGGTCGCCTCCTACGCCGACGCGTGTGACCCTGCAATCAACTGCGCGTTGTTCAACGTGTCCGCCTGGGTACCGGGAGGCCTGAACAGTGATCTGGATGCCGTGAGCTCTGGGCTCGATGCCGGAGTCGTCGCGGCTCTGGCGATGACCCAGGCGGTGGTTCCGCGCATGCTCACCCAGTCGTCCCCGCGCATCCTGTTCACCGGAGGTGGAACGGCGGACTCCCCGATGGTGGCAAGCATCGGGCTCGGGCTGCAAAAGGCGGCGCTTCGCAATCTCGCCATCGCGCTCGACCAAGACCTGCGCGAGACGACGATTGCGGTGCGGACCCTGACCATCCGCGGAAGCATCGCTCCGGGATCAGCGTTCGATCCGGATCGAATCGCGCGCGCGTTATGGGAAATCGCCGGCAGCGACCAGGTTGCTCACGAGTTCACCGGTGCCGACCACTAGCGGCCCGCACCCAGAACACGTGCGAGCGACGCTCTAGTCCTCGCAGGACTCCTTCATCACGATCACCGTCAGTGTCGAGATGTCCGGATCCCCGCCCCCCGGCGGTGTGGCGGAGATCTTCACCGTGGCCTTGCCTGGCTTGCGAGCGGTGATCATCCAGGTGGTGGTGCCGGGTGCACCGGCGAGGACTGAGGCCGAGGGGGTGTACTCGCCCTTGCTCACCTTGATGGCCTTCTTCTTCCCCGTCGTCGACGCCGACCATTGGTAACCCGTGGTGCGGTTCGTCTGGAGCGTCAACTCGATCTTCTCTCCGGGCATCAATCGGACCTGACCGGGTAGTTCGGTTACCGTCAGGGTGACGTGATCGTCCGCGTGCGCTGGTGCGGCGGCGGCGAGAGCGCCTATGGCAAGCCCGACGGCTGCGAGGAGTGCAGTGAAGGTGCGCAGAAGAAACGTCATAGCCCTTAGTGAATCACACGGGTGATTACCGCAGGTGGAGCGTTACCGGAGCGTGGTGAAGGTGACGGACACGGTTGTCAGCGGCTTTCCGCGCTTGTTGCGAAGCAGAATCGCGTCCGTGGAAACGTCGCCCCCGCGTTTGCGGGCCCCAACGGCGGTGCTCTCGAAGGTCACGGTGCGCTCGGGGAGGGCCTCGCGCATGAATTCCTCGATTTGCTCGCAGCGCTTCTTCGCCAATGACGTGTTGGCTTTTTTCCCTTTGAGGGAAACCGAGACACCGGTCACCGCGACGGTCACGTCTGCCTTCTCGGGGACGGAGTTGGCGAGGCGTGTCAACTTGCGGGGGGAATTCGAATGGAAGGCGTCAGAGCGTCCTTCGAAGAAGTAGGAACCCTTCGCGTCCAACGTCTCGGTGACCAACTGTCTGGCCGCGAGTGCAATGGGTGTCGTGAACTCGAATGCCGTTGAGGAGCTGGTTTGGCCCTCGAGTGTCATCGTCCAGTCGCCAAGGCATTGATCGGCCGGATCGAAGGAGATGGAGGACTCGGTGAGGGTTGTTCCTGACCCAATCTCGATTTCTCGGGATTTGATAGCGCACTCGGGGCGATCGGGGTCCGCAAACGTGAAGGACACGGTCAACGTGCTGTCGTCGGCGATGCCCTTGATGTCCAGCTCGATGTTGTCTCCATCGACCAGGGCGAACGCGTCGCCATCATCAACTGCTCGCTTTCCGCCGGTGGGAGCGAGCGCCTCTGCGGAGATTTCCACTCCCGAGCCACTGGACACGTACTTGTCCCGATCGGTATCAGGAGTCCACGTGAGGACTGCCGTGGTGGTGGTACCGGTGGCGACAGGCGCTGGCGCTGCTGGTGCCGGCGCTGGTACACCGCCACCACCGCTGGATGCGGTGACGGAGAAAGAACGCTCCACGTTCGTGGCGGCGTCGTAGTTGGAGTTACCGGCTTGGCTGGCGGTGAGCGTGCAGGTTCCGGTTGCCAGGAGGCTCACGGTGAAGCCCGTTACCGAGCACACCGAGCCGGTGCTGGACGCCAGGGAGACGGTCAGGCCGGAATCCGAGGAACTCGACGCGGTGAAACTCCCCACACTGAGCGCTTTCGATCCCGGATTAGCGAACGTGATCGTCTGGGATGCCTTGCTGACTGTGAACGACCGAGCGACGTCATCGGCGGCGAGGTAGTCACCAGAACCTGACTGGCTCGCGGTGATCGTGCAGGTTCCTTCAGCTACCAACGTGAGCGTTGTTCCGGACACCGTGCACACCGACGTCGTCGAGGATGCCAGCGACACTGTCAGGCCCGAGTCAGAGCTAGCCACAAGGTTCACAGTCCCCGTGGGAAGATCCTGATCGCCAGGGTTCGCGAACGTGATCGTTTGCGCGGTCCCGCATTCGAAAACCATGTCGACGTTACCGTTGTCAATCGCGAATTTCACGTAGGTGTAGTCCTGGTCGAGCGTGTAGGTCAGTGTCGCTGGAAAAGTAGTCGTGGATACCTTCGATGTGAAGGAGGCAGGAACGCCGGAGGCGGCGGACGTACCCGCCATGATGTGAGCGGTCGTGGGTGTACTTGTTGGGCTACTGAAGGTGATCTTCAGCGTTTCTCCCGTCGAAAACGTGAACCCCCCGCTCACCTGCTGCCAGTAAATGTCGGACCCGGTGTACGCGCCGTCGGCATCAACGGCCTGGCATCCGCTGCTCAGTACCGCGGAGGCTGCCGGAGCGACGGCGACGAGCCCGCTTCCCGCAAGCAGCAGGGCCGTGATGGCCGATCCCCAGCGTGTGAGAGCTCGTCGCGTGCGACGGTCGATGATGTCCCCCCGAGAGCAGATGTGATGTCGAAGGAAAATAACCCGAAAGTCGGGAATTTCACCTACATCCGTGCCGAATGAAACAAATTGGCCTGTTTTGTTTCAACCTCATCGGTCATGGTGAGCCGATACAGGTGGGTTCTGCGGGTCGCGTCTACGGGTGAGGTTCGGCCTCCACCGCAGGTGCCCGTCGGGTCGCCAGGAAGGAACCGATGATCACCAGGGGGAAGCCAACGAGGATTCCCCAGGTCAGCGGCTCGCTCAGCACCACGACGCCGAGTGCGAGCGCCACGGCCGGGGCGATGAAGGTGATGACGGTCGTGCGGGACGGGCCGGCTTCGGCGATCAGAGCGAAGAAGACCAGGAAAGCCGCTGCCGTGCACAACACACCCAGGATGATCACCGACCACCACGCCTCGGCGGAGACGGGCACCAGCGGCCGGGTCACCCACGCCAGCGGCGCGTAGACGATCGCGTTGACGACTAGGGCCATCGTGATGACGGCCATGGCGGGAGCGCGAGAAAGTTTCGTGGCGACGATGATCGGGCCGAAGGAGTAGCCAACGATCGTGATGCCTAAGGCGGCGACGCTGAGCCAGTCATCGCCGCGGATGTCGATCCCGACGAGCGTCACCACTCCGATGACACCGATCGCAAGGCCTAGCGCGCGGGACTTGCTGATCCGGTCGTCAATGCCGATGCGCCAACCGATGATCGCTGACAGAATGGGGACGGCGGCGATCAAGATCGCGGTCACCGAGCTTGAGAGTCGAATCTCGGCGTAAGACAGTGCGCCGAACGGCAGCGCGATCTCCACGAACGCGAACACGACTATCCATGACCAGTTGGTCACGCTGAGGCGTTTGATGTCTCCGCGGGCGAGAACGATGGGTAGCAGAATCAATGCTCCGAGGGCTACGCGCACCCAGACGACCATCGCGGGAGATAGTTCGTCGACGGCGACCTTGATGAACAGATAGGGGATGCCCCACAAGACAGCGAGGGCGACGAACAGCGCCCAACCCCGAGCAGTCACGAGGGCGCACTGTACGCCCTGAAAGGATCCGCCCGTGGGTGCGCATCTGTTCGTCGTGGCCGACTCTCTGGCCTTCCACGGACCCGAGCGGATCGAGCAGCCCACCGATGATCGGCTCTACCCGATGGTGTGTGCCCGGGAGTTGGGAGCCGAGGTGGACCTCGTTGCCCGTGAGGGGTGGACGGCGCGGGACGCCTGGTGGGCGCTCACCAAGGACCCCATGGCGTACGGCGTGTATTTGCCCCGTGCGGAATACGTGGTGATTGGGGTTGGTGGCATGGATCAACTCCCAGCATCGGTACCGACGTGGCTGCGTGACTCTCTGCCGTACGTGCGTCCAGGAGGGCTGCGACGACGGCTCCGTCGCGCCTACCGTGATCTCACGCCCGGCGTCATCCGGGCCACGGGTGGACGGCTTCGGCAACTGCCGCAGGACGCGACCGACCGGTATCTGACCAGGATCATCCAAACGATCCGTGTGCTGCGCCCTGATGTGCCGATCGTGCTACTGGCGCCTTCTCCCTATCGCTCGCCGTACTACCCGTCGTACCGCCACCACGCGGGGGCCAGCACCGCTGCGCATCGCTTGGCGCGCGTGCTCAACGTCGGACTCGTGGACCCGGAGTCCGCGGTACTGCCGGGGTTGCGCGATGGAAGCGCCAACCCCGACGGCATGCATTGGTCGTGGGCAGCTCACCGGCACGTGGGCTGCGCACTCGCCGAAACGTTGGCCGGTCAGGAGCGGTGAGCCACCTCGGTAGTCTTGCCCGGCTATGACAACAGGTGCGGACACCGGCCACGACGACGCCCGGTACGACGTCGAAGCCATCCAGGAACGGTGGCTTCCGGTGTGGGACGAGTTGGCGCCGTTTCGATCGGGACGCCCAGATGATCAGCGTCCCAAGAAGTACGTGCTCGACATGTTCCCGTACCCCTCCGGTGACCTGCATATGGGCCACGCTGAGGCGTACGCGTTGGGCGACGTCATCGCTCGGTACTGGGTGCAACGAGGCTTCAACGTTATGCACCCCATCGGCTGGGACGCCTTCGGATTGCCCGCCGAGAACGCGGCTATCCGGCGCGGTGAGGATCCGGTTCGGTGGACCTACGACAACATCGCACAACAGAAGGCCTCCATGCGCCGCTACGCGTGCAGTTTCGATTGGGACAGGGTCTTCAACACCTGCGACCCTGAGTACTACCACTGGAACCAGTGGTTCTTTCTGCAAATGTTCCGGCGAGGTCTCGCCTACCGCAAAGCCAGCAACGTCAATTGGTGCCCCGAGTGCCAGACGGTGCTCGCTAACGAGCAGGTGGTGGCGGGTCAATGCGAACGGTGCGACTCGAACGTCACCAAAAAGAAGTTGACGCAGTGGTATCTGAAGATCACCGACTATGCCGATCGCCTACTCGACGACATGGAGCAACTCGAGGGTAAGTGGCCGGAGAAGGTGCTGTTGATGCAGCGCAACTGGATCGGTCGATCCACCGGCGCTGAAGTGCACTTCGAGATCGAAGGTCGCGAGGAGCCCGTCACCGTATATACGACGCGGCCGGACACCCTCTACGGCGCGACGTTCTTTGTCGTCGCCGCGGACTCTGATCTGGCATCGGAGCTTGCGGCTCAGAGCCCGGCGCAGGCGGAGTTCTCGGAGTACCTCGACAAGGTCAAGCAAACATCGGAAATGGATCGCCTGGATTCCTCTCGAGCTAAGACCGGTGTGTTCTTGCAGCGCTACGCCATCAACCCAGTCAACGGGGAGCGCATTCCCGTGTGGGCGTCGGATTACGTGTTGGCCGACTACGGCACGGGCGCGATTATGGCTGTGCCGGCTCACGATCAGCGTGACCTCGACTTTGCTCGCACCTTCGACCTCCCGGTCCGGGTCGTGGTGGATGCTGGTGAGGATCCAGCGGTCACCGGGGAGGCGACCGCCGACGACGGACCGCACGTGAACTCG
>CALKMY010000118.1 GCA_938091275.1 Candidatus Nanopelagicales bacterium
ATCCTGGACCACCTCGCGCGTGACTACCCGACGTGCTGGACGTTCAACGTCGCGAACCTTGTCGGTGCGACGCCGGAACTTCTGGTGCGCCGCACCGGTGACCTCGTCACCAGCCGCGTCCTTGCCGGGACGGTGCGCCGCCAAGGAGACACCGAAGAGGACCACGGCCTCGCCCAAGCTCTGCTCGCCAGCGACAAGGACCTTGCCGAGCACTCCTACGCCGTGCGGTCGGTCGCCAAGGCTCTGGCAACGCACTGCACCGACATGGACGTCCCCGAAAATCCGACGGTGCTCGAACTCGCGAACGTTCAGCATCTGGCCACCGACGTCACCGGTCGGCTAGCGGACGATGCCTCGCTACTGTCGTTGGCGGCCTCGCTTCACCCGACCGCGGCAGTCTGCGGCACACCCACCGAGCGCGCGCTCACCGTCATTAGCGAACTCGAAGGGATGTCGAGGGACAGGTACGCCGGACCCGTGGGCTGGTTCGACGCTCGTGGAGATGGTGAGTTCGGTATCGCGCTGCGCTGCGGACTCGTGGACTCTCAGGCCCACACGGTCCGAGCATTCGCCGGATGCGGAATCGTTGCCGGATCCGACCCCGAACACGAACTCGCCGAATCGCGGGCCAAATTCATTCCGATGCGAAGCGCTCTCGAAGCGCGCTCATCGGCGTAACCGACGACAAACCAGCCGACGACGAGCTAAACGTCGATCGCCTGGCGTACCGCATCGCGCACGCTCGTCAGTAACTCCGCCTCGACACCGCGATCGCACGTGCGCACAACAACCACATGCACGCCGTCGGAGAGTCGTTCGGCAACCGCCGTCGCGAGTTCATCGGCATCGTTCACTTCACACACCGACGCACCGAAGCTCGTCGCGAGAGACGCAATCTGTACCCCCATCGGAACTCCGAATACGCGTTCGAAGTGCCGCGAGTAAGCGGGCTCACCCTGCTCCAGCGTGGAGAAGATCCCGGCTCCGTCGTTGTCCGCGACGACGATGACGAGGTCGGGGCGCTGTTCGGTGGCCGGAACGGCGAGGGCGTTGGAGTCGTACCAAAAGGCTTCATCGCCAACCAGTGCCACGCTTGGTCCACCCCCGAGTGACTGAAAGCCCAGCGCAGCACCCCAGGCGGTGGAGACACACCCGTCGATGCCTGACGTTCCTCGGTTGCCGAGAACTTCGATCTCGGTCAAGGAGCGACCGGCGAAACTCCCCACGTGACGGACCACTGACGAAGAACCGAGGAAGAACTGCGAGCCCTCGCCCAAACAGGCGGCCACCGTGCGTGCAACTTCCATTCCGGACATCGACGAACGCCGCGACCCCAATACGGTTTCCACCGCTGCCGCCGCCATCAGGTCCGCACGCTCCCACGCTGCCCACCACTGCGGATCGGTATCCGCCTCCGATGGCGGCAGCGGGACCGCGGCAAGGACGAGATCCGCGGTGCGGGTGGGGTCGCTCCACGACGATCGAGAGTCAACAGCGACGTGCATGCCGGCTTGTGCGATCACACTCGCGACGGATCGGTAGAGCCCCACACGCCCCACCGTCACGACGATGTCGGGAACATGACGCTGAACGAACATCGGGTTGTCGCACACCAACGGTCCGTGCGCGAGACCGAGATTGGCGCCATTCGATCGACCCGACGGTTCGGAGATCACCGGCCATCCCAACGCGTCCGACAACTCGTCGACTAAATCCACGGCGTCGTCGTCATCGTGGTCACCCACCACGATCAAACCTCGAGCAGGGACGACGGCCGCTTCATCCAAAAGAGCCAAGGCTTCGTCGACTTGGATACTCATCCCTGCGACGAGGCGAGCATCCGCGGTCCATGGCCGCCCGCCTGGCCGACCGGCCAACTCCGCAGGCAGTTCTTTCGTGATGCTCTCGTCCACCAGCGGCTCATCGAACGCGGCGTTGATGTGTACCGGACCGGGGTCGATGGAATCGGTCGCGACCGCCACGCAGCGGGCGACGGTGGAGCGCCAGTACTGCGGTCGCAGATCGCGAGCTGCTTCCATATCGACGGCGAGCCGGGTGAACGATCCGAAAATCCCACTCTGCGCGATGACCTGATTTGCGCCAACGTTCCGAAGTCGACCGGGGCGATCTGCCGTGAGGACCACGAGCGGAATCCGCGACTCATGCGCCTCAACCACAGCGGGAAGAAGGTTCGCGACTGCGGACCCCGATGTTGTAACGACCGCAGCCGGAACACCCGTCGTCTTCCCCAGACCAAGTGCCACAAATCCGGCGACCCGCTCGTCGACGCGCACGTGGAGACGGATGTCTCCCCTGTCCTCCGCGGACGCGAGAGCGAGGGCAAGGGGAGCTGATCGGGATCCCACGCCGATGACGACGTCCGTCACCCCACACACGATGAGCTCATCCACCATGACTAATGCCTGGGCGACCGAGGGTGCCATCGCAGAATCCACGTCCCTAGCCTTCCATCTGCTCGTGTGGTGGTGCATCGCCCGGCGCCTGGTCACGTAGGTATCGATAAGCGTCGGCCAAGCGGCGCTGCCACCACTGCCGACGACTGTCCGAGACTTCCTGATTCGCCAGCATGAGGAGATCCACGTCGGGGGCGACCCGCTCCACGCCGATGCCACCAGCGGTCGGCACGAGCGGGGGTTCCACCAGGTCTCGCTCGAACAGCGTGCCAGTTCCCAGTCCGCTCGCGAGGGGAAGCTCGGGCAGGCTCGCAGCGGTGGCCAGGCAACTCGCCAACCCGATCGACGAGTCCAACGAGCCACTGATGACCACGGGTACACCGATCGCCTCCGCGACTTGGCCGGTAGCCGCGGCGCCACCGAGAGTCATCGGCTTGCAGATCGCGTAATCCGCAATGCCCTGCAGGCGAACGGTTGTTGGATCATCCGCGAGCCGGATGCCCTCATCTACCGCGACAGGGATATCGATCTCGGCGCGCAAGCGAGCGACGTCGTCCAGATCACGACAGGGTTGCTCCACGTACTCGATTCCGTATCGCCCCAACCGCTGAAGAGATGTGCGCGCCTGGTCCAGACTCCACATACCGTTCACGTCGAGGCGAATACGGCCGTCGGCTCCCGTGGAGTCAAGAGCATCGCGGACGGCAACAACGCGCGCTTCGTCGTCCGCAAGGGATGTTCCGATTTTCACCTTGATGGTTCGACACCCGTTGTCCACGATCGCGGCGCGCGCCATCGCACCCGCGGCGGGCGACTCGACCGCGGGGATGATCGCGTTGACGTCTACCGACGATCGACAAGCCGCGGGGAACTCACCCCACGACGCTTCTAGGGCAGCCGCCAGCCAACGCGCGCTGCGAGGGATGTCGTAATCGTCAAACGGCGCGAACTCACCCCAACCTGACGGGCCCTTGATGAGCATGCCCTCGCGGGAGGTCAGCCCACGAAACGGAACCCGCAACGGCAGGGAGAAGGCCACCGAGTCGGCGACCAACTCTTCGAGAGACGACGGACCGAG
>CALKMY010000119.1 GCA_938091275.1 Candidatus Nanopelagicales bacterium
GGCCGAGTCCATCGCGGCGGTGCTCGGGGTCCAGGTCACGTGCCCCCCGTCCAATTCCTCGGGCGATAGAGCCCACCAGGTGCGCGAGTCCGATCCACACGGCCCGGATACCTCGACCGATCCCCATGACCGCCCGGGTGAGGAGCCCGGGAGAGGACGACCGGGCCGAACGCTTCTGCGGCTTGCGGCGCGCGGGGGCTCGCTTCGAGGAGGTGCCCGATGCGCGAGACCTGCTCGAGGTTTTTCGGGGAGCCCGACGAGGCGAACGGGACTTCGAGCCGGACGTAGAACGGGACGTAGAACGGGAACGGGAAGAGCCGCTTGCCGAACGCGCACGGGACGTACGTGGGGAAGCGGACGTACGAGACGCCATGCAGGGAGGTTAGCGCCGGAAAGCACACAATCCCGGTAGTCACACGCGTAACACGCGCACCAGGAAAAAGGGATATTTCACCCCTGCCCTAGTCGCGGTCAACGGCTGCGGACATGACAGGCGCTCACCGGCTCCGATTCACGCCTCGACAACCACCGGGACGATCATCGGCCGGCGGCGATGGGTCGCATTGACCCACCGACCCACCACGCGCCGCATTCGTTGCTGGAGGTCGTGTGGGTCGTCGATGCCGTCGGCGAGGGCCTGCTCGAGCGCTTCGCGCACCTTCCCGGTGACGTCGTCGACCCCTTCGGAGAGGACCTCCTCGCCGAATCCGCGTTCGTGGATTTCCGGACCGGCGACCACGGTGCCGGCCACGATGTCGACGACCGCGATGATCGAAATGAACCCCTCCTCACCGAGAACCCGCCGGTCTTTCAGGGATGCTTCGGTCAGGTCACCGATGCTCGATCCGTCGACGTAGACGAAACCGACGGGTGTGTATCCACTGATCACCGCCCGCTGCTCGTCGAGATCGACCGAGACGCCGTCATCGACCACGAGGATGCGGCGCGGGTCGATGCCCACACTCTGCGCCACCGCAGCATTCGCCACCAGGTGTCGCCACTCTCCGTGCACGGGCATGACGAAGCGGGGTTTCACCAGGTTGTAGACGAAACGCAACTCCCCCGCGGACGCGTGCCCGGAAACATGCACCAGAGCATTTCCCTTGTGAACCACCGACGCGCCGAGTTTGGTCAAGCCATTGATGACGCGATTGACCGCGTTTTCGTTTCCAGGGATCAGCGACGATGCCAGCACCACGGTGTCCGAAGGCCCGACGGAAATCGCATGATCACGATTGGCGATCCGCGACAAAACAGCCATCGGCTCCCCTTGCGACCCGGTGCAGATCAGAACCGCTTTGTCGTCGGGTAGATCGGCCAGATCGTCGGCCGACACCAACGTCCCTTCTGGAATCGACAAGAACCCCAGGTCACGGGCGATGTGCATATTGCGCACCATGGACCGACCGACGAAGGCAATCTTCCGTCTGTGCTCGACGGCCATATCGATGATCTGTTGAATGCGGTGCACGTGTGAGGCGAAGGACGCGACGATGACGCGACCTCGTGCTTTGGCGAACACGGAGTCCAGGACCGGCATGATGTCCCGCTCGCTGGGAATGAACCCCGGAACCTCGGCATTGGTGGAGTCGATCATCAACAGATCCACTCCCTCATCACCCAAACGCGCGAAGCCGTTGAGGTCGGTGACCCGACCGTCCAACGGCAGCTGGTCGACCTTGAAGTCCCCGGTGTGCAAGACCCGGCCAGCATCGGTGGTGATCGCCACGGCCATGGCATCGGGAATCGAATGATTGACGGCAAGGAATTCGACGCCGAACGGGCCCACTTGAACCTGCTCGCCATCGCTGACTTCGTGCAGGTCCGGTGACAGCCGGTGTTCGGTCGCTTTCGCCTTCAAGAACGCCAGTGTCAGCCGGCTTCCGTAGATCGGGACATCAGGACGCATCCGCAGGAGGTAAGGAACCGCTCCGATGTGGTCCTCGTGTCCGTGCGTGAGGATGATTGCCTCGACTTCGGCCAAGCGCTCCGCGATGGGAGAGAAGTCCGGCAGGATCAAATCGACGCCCGGTTGTGACTCTTCGGGAAAGAGCACCCCGCAATCGACGATGAGCAGCGAGCCGTCGAAATCGAAAACGGCCATGTTGCGGCCGATCTCTCCCAAGCCGCCGATCGGCAGAACCCGCAGCGCCCCCGCTTTCAGCGGCGCGGGCGACGGAATCTCGTCGTGCTGCACGGTCAAGCGCCGATGCCGCGAACCCCGGCGAGGTCGATACGCAACTGCTCCTCCTGGGCCGGGGTCGCGTCAACGAGTGGCAATCGCAAGCCGCCCGCCGGTAGGCCCTGCATGCGCAAGGCTGCCTTCGTCAAGATGACACCTTGGGTTCGGAACAGACCCGTATAGACGGGCAGCAGTTCGGCGTTGATGGCGCGGGCCCGGGAAACGTCGCCAGCCGCGAGCGCCTGGGCCATCTCTTTGAGTCGGTCTCCCACGACGTGACCCACCACCGACACCATCCCCGACGCCCCGAGCATGAGCATCGGCAAGTTCAAGATGTCGTCACCGCAGTACCACGCCAGGTCCGTGCGAGCCATCGCCCACTGCGTGGCGTCGAGATCACCCTTGGCGTCTTTGTTTGCCACCACCTTCGGGTGTTCGGCAATACGCACGAGGGTTTCCGTCTCGATGGCGACACCGGTTCGCTTGGGGATGTCGTACGTCAAAAGAGGCAGGTCCGTGGCATCGGCGATCGCATGGAAGTGGGTGATCAAGCCTTCCTGCGGGGGTCGGTTGTAGTACGGGGCAACAGCCATGACGCCATGCGCGCCGGCTGCGGCCGCAGCTTTGGCGCTCGCGATGGAATGCGAGGTGTCGTTCGTGCCGACACCGGCCACCACCCACGCGCGATCGCCGACGGCTTCGACTACTGCGGCCACCAGGTCGCGATCCTCTTGGTCGGTCTTGGTGGCGGACTCACCCGTCGTCCCGTTGATCACGAGTCCGTCGTGGCCCAGCTGATCGACCAGGTGCGCAGCAAGCACCTGTGCGCCATCGAGATCTTGGCTGCCATCGGGCGCGAAAGGCGTGACCATCGCGGTGAGCATCACTCCAAAGGGAGTTCCGCGGGATGAGGCGTGTGTCGACATGACCGTCAGGCTATCGGCTGGCCGGCATCACGGGGCCACTCGCCCGGAAGCCACGAAAGCCTCGTGGGTGATCGGCATCAGTCGAGCAAAATGCTCCTCGTACGCCTCCGCGACCATTTCGATTTCCCGCTGGGGGTAACTCGGATACGTCGCATCATCACTCTTCTTGCGCAACGACAGGAAGTTCATCAACGCACGGGCGTTCATCGTCACGTAGGCGGACGAATAGATGGTGACCGGCAGCACCATGCGCGCCACTTCCCGGGCGATCCCTGCATCCAGCATGCGCTGGTAGGCGTCGTAGGCCACCATGCAGGATTCCCGGGTTGCCGAGTCAATAACGGCGTACTGCTCGGGCGTGCCGGGATGGAACTCATAGGCCCCGGGCTTTCCGTCCTGGACCACCGACCGCGTTTGGTCCGGAACGTAGAAGATCGGCCGCAGTTCGCGATATCGACCGGATTCCTCGTTGTAACTGGCAATCCGATGCCGCATGTGCTCACGCCACACGAAGATGGGCGCCTGCACGAAGAACGTCATGGAGTTGTGCTCGAACGGACTTCCATGACGCTCGCGCATCAGATACCGGATCAGCCCCGCTGAACGCTGCGCGTCAGAATCGACATCATCGACACTGGACTCACCGACAGTCGAGACGCGGGCAGCAAAAACGACGTCGGCATCACGAGCGCTGGCCCGGACGAGTTCCACGGTGACGTCGCTGCGAAACGTGATGTCGCCGGTGGCGTCGGATGCGTCGTGATCACTGCTGTCGGGGAGGTTGGGCACCCTGAGAACACTACCCGCGAGAGACTATGCAGATGGGTGATCCACCAGGCTCCGGCGAGCCAGGTTTCGTGCGACCGGCAACGGCCGCCGACGCCACCGCCATCGCGACGATGCAAGAGACCTGCTGGCGTCACGACTATTCGTGGCCCGAATCCATCTTCGACGCCGTGACCGCGAGCGACGCCGAGCTCGCCTGGGCTCGGGCGGTGATCGCTCCGCCCGGGCCCGCGCACCGTCTTGTGGTCGCTACCCGTGGCGGAGAACCGGTGGGATTCGCGGGCATCGCGCCGTGCACGGACACCGACGCCGAACCCGACACCGTGGAGATCGTGGCCTGGGAGGTGCTGCCCGCCGAACGTGGGGCAGGCCACGGTTCGCGGTTGCTGGCAGCGCTCGCTGATTCGGCAACGAGCGTCGGCGCCCGTGCGCTGTCCGTGTGGATTGCCGCCGCGGACGATCACCGACTGCACATCTTGCGCTCCGCGGGGTTCGACTCCGATGGAGCCCACCGCGAGATCGCTTACGACGACACAGACAGTGATGAATCGGCCGGAGCTTCACCGGTGACCATGCGGCAAATACGCCTGCGCGCCTATCTGTGACCCGCGCACTCGGGCAAAGAAGAATCCGGCGACTCCCCCGCTGTCGCCGGACACCACACAATGGCGTGTCGACGCCCCCGGGCGCTACCGCTTTGTGTCCCCAATTGGGGGGACACAACCGACGAACCAGCACCTTTTCCTGAACGCTTCAGGATTGCCC
>CALKMY010000120.1 GCA_938091275.1 Candidatus Nanopelagicales bacterium
GAATCCGTGATCGGAGACGATCACGTGATGCACGGTCCCTTCGGTCCCCGCCGTGTCACCTACGCCGACTACACCGCCTCCGGACGCGCGCTCGGATTCATCGAAGAATTCATTCGTGATGAGGTGCTCCCTCGATACGCAAACACACACACCGAATCCAGTGGAACCGGACTTCAGACAACGCGCCTTCGGGAGGATGCTCGAGCGCGCATCAAGAAGGCCGTGAACGCCGGCGACGAGACGTGTCTGATCTTCTGCGGCTCCGGGTCCACCGCAGCAGTCAACAAAATCATCGGTCTGCTCGGACTTCGGATACCGGCCGACCTCAACAACAAGTACCACCTCAGCGATCACGTGCCCGTGTCGGAACGACCCGTGATCTTCATCGGCCCCTACGAACACCACAGCAACGAGCTCCCCTGGAGGGAATCCATCGCCGATGTGGTCCCGATCCCCGAGGACGCCGACGGGCACCTTGATCTGAACATCCTTCGCCAACGGCTCGAGGAATTCAGCGACCGCCCGCTGCTGATCGGCTCGTTCAGTGCCGCCAGCAACGTGACCGGCATCGTCACCGATACGCACGCGATCAGCACGCTCCTGCACGAGCATTCGGCTCTCGCATTCTGGGATTACGCCGCGTGCGGTCCGTATGTCGACATCGACATGAATCCGCGCTGCGTTGAGCACCCCCTGTCCTACAAAGACGCCGTCTTTTTATCCCCGCACAAATTCGTCGGCGGGCCAGGGACACCCGGTGTCCTGCTCGTCCGACGTGAGCTCGTGACCAACACCGTTCCCGACAGCGTCGGTGGCGGCACCGTTGCCTACGTCAACCCCACCGAGCACCTCTACCTGACCGACCCTGAGCACCGGGAAGAAGCGGGCACCCCCGCCATCGTCGAGTCGATCCGCGCTGGCTTGGTTTTCGACCTCAAGGACGCTGTGGGAGTGGATGTGATCCAGGCCCGCGAAGAAGACTT
Source organism: Candidatus Nanopelagicales bacterium (assembly GCA_938091275.1). GTDB lineage: Bacteria > Actinomycetota > Actinomycetes > S36-B12 > S36-B12 > S36-B12. The sequence goes on from CALKMY010000120.1 coordinate 984, forward strand.
CGTGCGCCGCGCCATCGACAGTTGGAACACGAATCCAGCCATTGAGATCCTCGGAAACACCGACGCCCAGCGCTTATCAATCACCAGTTTCGTCGTTCGTCGACCCAACGGTCGATACCTTCACCACAACTTCATCGTGGCGGTCTTGAACGATCTCTTCGGCATCCAATCGCGCGGTGGCTGCTCCTGCGCGGGTCCCTACGGTCACCGGCTACTCGGCATCGACGTGGACCGGTCCCACGAATTCGAGCGCGAGATCAGTCAGGGCTGCGAAGGCATCAAGCCGGGCTGGACCAGAATCAACTTCAACTACTTCATCTCCGAGCCAGTATTCGACTACCTCGTCACCGCCGTGCATCTCACAGCGGAGTTCGGCCACCGTCTGCTGCCCTACTACCGGTTCGATGCCGCGTCGGGTTTGTGGCAACACCAGGACGGACCGATCGAACCTCCGCTTCGATTGAAGCATCTGTCCTACGACGCGAACGGCCGATTGACCTACACCGTGCACAACGAGCGAGCACCCGAATCGGCTCTCGAGGGCTATCTGTCCTCCGCCTGCGCGCTGCTTCGCACGCTAGCGGAGCCAGACCTCATCACTCATGTTCCCGGTGCTTCCGATGACTTCGAAACCTTGCGCTGGTTCGACATAGCGCGCGTCTAGGCCCGCTTCAAACCGCCTACTGACCGCTTATCTCTTCTTGACCCGGATGACGAATTCCTGCGAGACCCCGGGGGCTAGCCCGCCCTTGGCTCGCGACACCACCCGGTAGGTCCACCGCTTCTTTGCCTTCTGGGCCTGCGCCTTGATCGTCACCCGACCCTTGGCATTCGTGCGCGCACCCTTGACCTTTCGCCAGGTTCCCTTCTTCAGAACTTGCAGGATCACCTTCTGCTTCGCTTGGGCTGGTCGCACAATCGCCCGGACCCGAATCGGGGCACCCGAAGAAACCTTTTTCGTCTTGACTTTCGCGCTGACCGTTGCACCCACGGCGACCTCGGCGGCAGGGCTCTGCGATGCAGCCATGCCCGCGGTCTCCGGCACGGTCAGCCGGACCCGTCCGGAAGAGGGCAGCAGGACCTGGAACGCCACGGAACCATCCGGTCCGCTCGCCGCCACCTGCAGGGCTTGCCACTCTTCACTGCCGGTGGGCTGGAATTCCACCGTCACGGGCACATCGGGTACCGGCGCACCGTTGAACGTCACCCCTCCAGCAATGGATGTCGGCTGGCCGAAGACCGCCGCCGGGGTGACAGCGATGGCGACAACCGCTTCAGCCGGGGCAAGGGACTGCGCGTAACTCCTGATGCCCGGCCACTGCGCGGGGTTCTCACCACCGATGGTCCACAGGGCGGCAGCATTCAATCCGTACTGACCCACCAGTTGCGTGCGCGCGAGCACACCGTCAGGCCCAACGAAGTTCACTTGGCGTTTGGCCTGGCATGTCTGCGGTGTTCCCGACGAATCGGTCCAGTCCACATTCTTCGTGTAACGGAAGGAACTCTCTTGGCGCACCGGGTCCCAACGGACATCCGCTTCGGTCAAGCCGTAGCGCTCGAGTAGCGCAGGAATATTGGCGGCCGTGACCGCCGCCATGGACGTTGCCGATCGGTACGCGCGCCTTTCTGACGCCGAACCATTCTTGCTCGGACACACGCCGGACAGCTGATAGCCGCCGCCGGGCTTCGTTCTGGTCCTCGCCCGCCCGTACGTTGGCACTCCGATTTGCAGTTTGGCCGCATCCATCACCGTGACAGCGTGCTCGACATTCGCGCGCACCCAATCAATGGGAGCGATCGGCCCGATCGACCTCACGGTGTAGTCATACGCCATGATCCGAATTCGATCCACGTGCGGAGCAATCCCCGGAATGTTGTAGACCCAGTATCCGTACCGACCACCGCAGCGATTTCGCGTATCGCACGGTCCCGGCACCGTCGCGGATAGCAATTTTCCCTGCGCATGCAGCGCAGCACCCAATTCCGCAACGAACGTCGTCCAGTTCGGCAACGTGGAATCCCACGTCTTGCTGCCGTCGACGAACGCGAAGTTTTCATAGTCAAGATCAAGCCCGTCGTAACCATTGTTGACCACTAGGGCCACAAGGTCTGCCACGTGCTGACCTCTGAGAGCTGGGTCGGCCAGCGTGCCAGCCATTCGCCCCTTGCCCGAAGCATCGGCAATGGCGGGAATGACCACCATCCCCGCGGCCCGCAGGCGTTCCATCGCCCATGCCACGTTGGCGCTGCCGTTGGTGAAGTTGGGATTGAGCGCCACTTGAACACCGCCGCCCTTGCGGGCGATCGCTGAATACCAGAACGGGGATACGTCCTCGAAGAGATCGGCGTTGGCGACAGCGCTGTCGATTCCCACGCTTCGACTCGGAGAGGTCATCCAATACGGCATCCATCCGCTGATCACCCTGTCGGGCGTGTTCGCATAGGCAGGAGTCGCTGCACCGACCTGCCCCACCAATAAGCCTGCGATGAGGGCGGTAAGGGTCAAAACGATGGGGGGAAGACGACGCATCCAAGCATTGTGCGTCATAGCGACCCTCGGGCGTCGAACCCGGGGGGTGCGGGAGTGTCTGTCCTAGCGCAGGACCCGGCCGATGTCCCCCGCTGCACGAGAAACCCGGGGGCCCACCTCGGATTCCTCGAGCTCCCGGAAGGACACGACTCCCACACTGGCCTCAAGACCGGGAACGCCCGTGACCGGAGAAGCGAGTCCGAACACCCCCGGTGCTCCGTCCTCGCTCGCCACAACCCACGGAGGGTCGAGCGGCCTCGTTCCGGCTGTCCTCGCAGCCAAGATGGCCCGGCCGGCTGCGGCAGCCTCGAGCGGACTGCGGCTACCGACGCGATAGGTCACGTGCATGTCTGATCGAGTGGGTTCGGCGACGAGAGCAGCGACAGACTCCCCACCATCGACGAGTGAGAGATACGCGGTGCATCCGACGGCGTCCGCCAGCATCCGGAGCGCAGGGAAAGCCGCGTCTCGAACAACGGGCTGTAATTGGCGACCCATGGCGAGAACGCCCAGACCCAGCCGACAGCGCCCATCGGATCCTCGCCGGATCAACGCGTGCTGTTCTAGCGTGACTACCAGTCGATACACCACCGTGCGTCCGATTCCCATCCGCCCAGCGATCTCGGTGATGGTCAAACCCTCGGCGGAATCCGCTACCTCCTCGAGGACCCGCAGCCCTCGATCGAGCGTTTGTGACGTCTCGGCAGCCATGAGGTCAGCCAACCATGCATGCCAGCGATAAGCGAGGGGCGGGCCATTGGCCCGCCCCTCGTCGACTCTGTTGTGTCAGATGGTGATGACCGACTCAGACCTTCGCTACGGACTTGACTCGGAAGGCCGCGACGATCTCGAAGATGCCGATGATGATCAGCCAGATGCCAGCGATCCAGACCACGACTCCGTAGGACGCCACCGGGTTCACGAGCACGATCACGCTGCCGATGAGCAAGATGACACCGAAGAAGATGTTCCAGCCGCGTCCGTCCTTGTGCGAGAAGCCCTCGAGTAGAGCGGCGAGTCCTTGGAAGAGGAAGGCGACGCCGATGAAGATTCCCAGCAGCCACTCGCCACCCAAACCGGAGTCGGCGCGGGTCGCCAGAAGGCCCAGGAAGACAGACAGGGCGCCGGTGATGAAGTAGAGGGTGCGCATCCCACCGGTCAGTCCTGGAGCAAAGCCGCGAACGACGCTGAAGATGCCGGACACGATGAGCCAGATGATGAAGATGACCGCCAGGAGCTTGCCGGCCGACGCCGTGTTCACGACCGCCCAGATTCCCAGGATCAAAGTGACGGCTCCCAAAGCGAGCAGGATCCACCAGTTCTTGCCGACCGACCCCATCAGGTCGTCGTCTTCGACTATCACTACGTCCGAGTTCGACATGCGTATCCTCCCGATGCCGGCGACGGGGTGTCTCCCCAAATGCCGCCCTAATGCTAGGGGCGATAGCCCGAATTTTGGGGAGGTCACCGCCCGATCGACCCCTATGTCCAGCGATCAGAGCCTTGTCTAGTCGTCGATCCGCCACATTTCCGGGTCCAGCCAGGTTTCGACGATGGTCTCCAAGTCGCCCGATTCGGACATTTCAGCAAGGGCGCGGTCAACGCACGCAACAAGTGGATTTCCTTCAACCATCGCGAAGGACATCGCGATATCCGGGGGGTCTACTCCTGCAACACTCGAGACTTCCACACCCGCCACCTCTTCCAACCACTGGCCCGTGGACGCGTCGAGAAGTCGAGCATCGGTTGATTCCCGCGCTTGCTCCATTTCGGATCCAGCGCGCGCCCACATGGCCAGACCACCCCCCTCGGGGATCCACCCCTTCTCGAGTAGCCACGGTCGACCCGTGCCTTGCACGGGTGCTGCAAAACGCAAAGCCGATGGTGGCGTCTGCGCGTTCACTCCTAGGAGTATGCGACGTACGTCGTCATTACTCACATCCAGCACTGTGGTTGTCTCTAGATATGGAGTCGAATACGTAATCGCCGGAAACTCATCCGGGCGAGCGACATATCCGTCCACCGCAATATCGAAGTCAACAAAGGTTCCGGTGAGAACATCTTCTGCGGGGGCAAACTCCCATGTGACCTCCTGCTGACGGAAACCGAGTTGTTCGGCGACGGAATACGCAAGTTCGGACTCGAAGCCGAGCCGGTCCGCCGGCTGATCGGACAGAAAGAAGGGCTGCGCAGGCGCGGTGGAGGTTGTGAAGGTGAGGGCTCCAGGCTCAACAGTCGTGAGATTGGGCCTTGAGCACGGATCTAGGGCTTCGAGTTCTGGCTGCACATCGTCGGGCTGCGGAATGACGTTCGGAGCACCGTCGACGGCATCATCCACCGCGCATGCGCTCACAAGAACGCATCCGAGAGCAAGAACGAGTAGGCCTCGCACCTGGTCAGTCTCCGCCCCGCGGGAGCGAGGCATGAATCTCTTGACACTCAGGGCAGATAGGGAACTTTGAAGGATCGCGACCAGGCGTCCACTTTTTCCCACACAACGCTGTCACAGGTTTGCCCGTCACCGCGCTCTCAACAATCTTGTCTTTCTCAACGTAGTGAGCGAAACGTTCGTGATCTCCATCGTCGACCGAATCTGTACGTTCCTCCAGGAGCGTGTCCCCTTCCAGAGAAGGAAGGGGATCCACAGATGTCGTGTCGCTCATTCGATGAGTCTATGCGGATCCGCCGTTGACTTCCGTTTCTGGACCGGCTTTCCGGACCCCGGTGGACACTTCGAGCGTGATACCCCCTAGGGTATATACATGGCAACGCAGAATCTGACAGAAGAAACCTTCGCCACCGTCGTGAGTGACAACGACATCGTGCTCGTTGACTTCTGGGCATCCTGGTGCCGCCCATGCCGAACGTTCGCCCCGGTGTTCGAGAAGGTCGCCGAAGCGAATCCCGACATCGTCTTCGCCAAAGTCGACACCGAGGCCGAACAGGGACTTGCCGGCTACTTCCAGGTCAGT
>CALKMY010000121.1 GCA_938091275.1 Candidatus Nanopelagicales bacterium
GATGCGGTACTCACCCGACGGCCCTTGCAACTGCACCTGACCGGCTCGGCCTCCGGGGTGGTCGTCGCGCTCGAGAATCGTGACCGCCCGACCGGCGCCCGCGAGTCGCATCGCCGCCGAGAGGCCCGCAAGGCCGGCACCGACGACAACCACGTCGTCCGTCGGCCCCGCCACGGTTCGCGGACCGGTCCACGGCATGAAGCGCTGGGCCTGGGCGAGAACGGACATCGGGCTCCTTGCTAAGCGGGCGTGGCTGGCGGCGGGGGTAACCAATTCTGCCGTGAATCAGACGCTTCTGCGCGTTGCGGCGTACGCCAGCCCGGTCAGCACCTCTCGTGCGTCGTCGGAAAGCCCCGCACCATCGAGGGACGCCAGTGATCGATCGAGGAGCTCGTCGATCATCGTTTCGGTGCTCGCGAGGGCTCCGGTGTCCTCAATGATGGAGCGCAGAGTCTCGACGCCGGAGTGGTCGAGGCCGGGATCGCCGAGCAGGGCACGCAGATGGCCGCGTTGCGCATCATCGGCCCGCTGGTGCGCGAGAGCGATGAGCACCGTGCGCTTCCCTTCGCGCAGATCATCTCCGGCAGGCTTGCCGGTCTGCTCCGGGTCGCCGAAGACCCCGAGAACGTCGTCGCGCAGTTGGAAGGCTTCACCGAGGGGCAGTCCGTATCCGGAGTAGGCGGCGACGATCTCTTCCGGTGCGCCGGCGATGGCGGCCCCGATGTGCAGGGGGCGTTCGATCGTGTACTTCGCTGACTTGTAGCGAACCACCTGCATTGCACGATCAACCGAGCCGCCGCCGTTCGCCTGCTCGAGGAGGTCGAGGTACTGCCCGGCCATCAACTCCGAGCGCATCTCGTCATACACGCGCTTCGCGCGAGTCACCGCATCGCGATCAAGATCGGAGGTCAACAGGACTTCGTCTGCCCAGGACAAGCACAGGTCGCCAAGCAGAATGGCCGCTCCCACTCCGAAGGACTCGGGCGACCCCAACCATTGTTCGTTGCGGTGCACGCCGGCGAAACGTCGGTGAGCCGCCGGCAGGCCCCGCCGGGTATCCGACCCATCCATCACATCGTCGTGAATGAGGGCGCACGCCTGCAGGAATTCCAAACCCGTGACGGCGTGAACGACGGCCGACTCCTCGGCGGATCCCAGGGTGACGTCGGCCGTGGCGCCCCGCCAGCCCCAGTACGCGAACGCCGGACGCAGTCGCTTTCCGCCGGCAAGGAGATCCTGTAATGCGGAGACGAGCGGTTCCATATCCGGGCTGACGTTCGCCAACAGCGTGCCCTGTCGGGCGAGAACGTCGTCGATCGTCGCCTGAACACGTGGTCGAAGGTCTGCTGCGTCCAGCGGAGCCCGGATCAGTTCAGACGTGAGATCAGACGTGTCATTCGGCACCGCGCCAGCGTAGCGAGCGAGCGCGAACAAGGGCGCCGCTCGTGCTGTCCGGGTATTCGGGTGTTCGGGTGCCGTTAGCCCCGTCCGACAAGAGACGCCGTTATTTCCGCACCCATACCCACCAGCGGAAGCCCGCCGCCGGGGTGCGAACTCCCGCCGACGAGGAAAAGGCCGGGGATAGGTGAGGCGTTCGTTGGTCGGGCGAACGCTGCGCGCGGGCCGTTGCTTGCGGTTCCGTAAATCGATCCGCCCGGAGCCCTCGCTGTGCGCTCGAGATCCGCGGGGCTTCGCCACTCGTGCCACAGGACCCGGTCCCGAACGTCGACGCCGCGTTGGGCCAACAGTTCGAGGATTCGTTGGGCGTATGCCTCGGCGAGTCCTGGGCTCGTCCAATCCACACCCCCGGCCGGGTCGTGGCGGGGAGCGTTGATCAGCACGAACCACGATTCGTGATCGGAGTCCGGTCGCATCTGAGGGTCGTCGGGTGAGCACACGTAGATCGCGGGGTCCTCGACCGGTCGTGGGGCGCGGCCGAAGATCGCATCGAATTCTGCGTCGTAGTCCTCGGGAAACCACACGTTGTGATGCTGCAGCCCGGGCGTTCTGCCGCGAAGTGCGAGCAGCAGGACGAAGCCCGCCAGGCTCGGATCGGTTCGGTCGATGGATCGGGCTGCCTTGATGGCACGTTCGTCGTGAAGCAGGTCGGAGTACAGAACCCCGGCATCGATGCCCGAGACCACCACGTCGCACTCGTGATGAGCACCGTCCGCGACGACGCCGGTGACGCCCGCCTGATTGGTCGTGACCTCGGTGACGTCGACGCCGGTTCGAACATCGACTCCGCGTTCGATGCATCGTCGATGGAGAGCGTCGGCCAGCGTGCCCAAGCCGCCCCCGAGATGCCAAACGCCGAACTCCTGCTCGACGTAGGGGACCGTCGCCAAGACCGCCGGCGCCTTGCGCGGATCCGATCCGGTGTAGGTCGCGTACCGGTCCAGCAGCGTCACCGCGCGCGGGTCGGACAACATCGAGCGCCCTAGTCCGCGCAACGTCGACCAGGGGGCGATCGTTCGCACGTCTGCGGGTTTCGCGAGCGGTAGCAGCGTGCGCCACCCGGCGAGAGGGGATTGCAGGAACGGCCCGCGGGTGAGTCGCCACATCTGGCCTGCGCGATCCATCAAGGCGCGCCACTGACTCCCGGTATCCCCACCGAACGCGTCGTGAAGCGCCATTGCGCATCGCGCGGGATCAACACCGGGAACGGTGGCCGTGGTTCCATCCGCGAAGTGGTAGCCGAAAGCCGGCTCCACTTCCTGGAGATCGACTTCCTCCTCCAACGGTTGGCCGGTCTTCATGAACAGATCGCGGTAGACCGCGGGCAGAGTGAACAGACTCGGGCCTGTGTCGAACGCGAAGCCATCTCGTCGATAGGTGGCCAACTTCCCGCCGACGTGTGGCGACTGCTCGAACAACTGAACGGCGTGACCCTTGACGGCCAGTCGTGCCGCGGTCGCCAAGCCGCCGGCCCCGGCACCGATGACGATGACTCGGCTCATCCGGTCAACCTCCGGCCCTTCCACTGCGTCGTGCCGCGAAGGTGGCGCCACCACGACACAGCATTGATCGTGGTGAAGGCGATGATGGAGGCCGGGTGAGCGAGCGCGTCGGGGAATGTGCGCTCTCCAGTTCCCTGCGCGACGACGACGCGGCCACCCACGCCTGCGAGGTACCCCGCAACTCCCCAGGTGCGAGTGGATCCTCGACCGAATACCGCGGCGATCACCGGTACGACGTAGAAGCCTAGAAGCAGTCCGTTCACCGCGACCGAGCCGGCGATACCGGAGAAGGCCGCCCAGGCTGACTTGGTGTACCCATCGATCAGATCCGTTGCGCAGCAGTACATCCGACACGACGCGATATGCGAGCCGTCGACGGTCAACGCGCGGTGACCGGCCCGACGCAAAACCCGCATCAAGGCAACGTCTTCGATCACCTCACCACGCACCGCCGCGTGGCTGCCCGATTGTCGGTACGCGCGGGCGTCGAAGACGAGGAGTTGACCGTTGGCAACAGACATCGACGCCCACTGCCGGTTCTGTGCAACACCGAGGGGAACGGTGGTCATCCACGACCACGCCAGGAGCGGTTGCACAAGCCTCTCGAGCCAGGAACCCGCGTACTGTCTCGGATACGGAGCAACCAGGTCGGCGCTCTCGGACCGAAGTTGGTGCACCAATGCGTTGATTGCGTCGGGCTGGAGAACCACATCGGCGTCCATGAAGACCAGCACCGACGCATCGGGTGTCGATTCGGCTAGTCGCGCGCACGCGAAGTTCTTCCCGAGCCATCCTGGTGGCGGCACCTCATCGGGTGCGCGCGTCACGTGAACGCGGGGATCGTCGGCTGCTGCGCGCTCGGCTATCTCGGCCGTACCGTCGGATGAGCCGTCGTCGAGAACGTGGATGGTCGTCTGGGGGATACCCCGTTGCCGCTGAACGCTCGCCAGGGCGTCGCCGAGAGCGTCGGCTTCATTCCGGGCGGGGATGTGCACAGCGATCGACTCGGTGATGTCCTCATCGACCGGTGTCGGGCGCCGAAGGACTCGCCTGTTCCACGCGGCGTG
>CALKMY010000122.1 GCA_938091275.1 Candidatus Nanopelagicales bacterium
GAACCGTCACGCCGTTCGGTGCCATGCCGGAAGAAGGGTGGGCCGTACACGCTGGAGAAGACCATCGAGTCGCCGCCGATATGCACGTCGTGATCGTGATTCCTGGCCTGCATGTCGAACTCGCTGGGTGCTTTGGCTACCTGCTCCAGCACGAACTCCGGATCGAGGAAGACCGTCTCGCCGTCGACCTTCTGGCCGTTGGCTGCGAACAATTCGACCGCCTCGGGCTTGGCGAACTGGATTCCGATCTCCGTCACGATCTTGCGCCAGCCGCTATCGAGCGTGGCCAGCGCGTCGGACGACAAGATTTCGTAGCGGGGCATGGAGTTGTGGAACATGGGTCTCCTCGTCGATCACACTCGTCTATCCGCACACCCTTGACGGAGGTGCGGGTGCTTCCTACACTCGCAACGTGGAACAAGCGTTCCACAATATGGGCGCAAAAGGAAGGCCCTCGCCCCGAGTGGCTTTCCGGAATAGGGAGAGTTGTGTCGTCGGTGTCGGGAACCCAAGCTGTCGATCGTGCGGCGGGACTCCTGTTGGCGGTGATGGAGGCCGACCACCCCCTGACCTTCGGTGAGCTGCAGGAATCGAGCGAGCTAGCCAAGAGCACTCTGTCGCGTTTGCTGTCCAGCCTGGAACGGCACGATCTCGTGGCCAAGGATGAGAATGGCGCTCTTCGACCCGGGGGCGCGTTGACCCGTTTCGCGCATTCACGCCGCCCAACGGACGAGTTGATCGAGGCATGTCGCCCGTTCATGTCGGAGTTGAGCGATGCCACCGGTGAGAAGATCAACCTCGCGGTACTCGACGGTCAAGAGGTCGAACAGATCAGTCAGCTGGAGTGCACGTACCTGATCGGCGGAATCAACTGGGGAGATCAACGCATCCCGCTGCACGCGTCGGCACTGGGGAAGGTCTTCCTGGCGCATGGTGCGGAATTGCCACCGGGTCGCCTACCGAAGGTCAGCTCTCGGACCATCACCTCTCGCCAGGAACTCGCAGAAGATCTCGATCGCGTGCGGCAGCGGGGTTGGGCCCTTGCGGACTCCGAACTTGAACCGGGGCTGGTCGCGATAGCCGCGCCCGTCTTCGCGGCAGACGGAAGCGTCGTCGCTGCCATGTCGATTTCCGGTCCGACTCTGCGCATGACCAGGGACATCATTCAGGCGTTCGCGGATCAATTAGTCGATGCCGCGATGGGTGCGTCGACCGCTATCGGCTTTACGCCCGGTCCAGACTTTGCTGAAAGAAGGGTTGGTGCCGCATGACTCCGGATGATGTGTTGAAAGCCTTGTACGAGGAAACAATGGTCGGGAACGCACCGGCGGTCCTCGAGCACACCAACACCGGTCTCGAGCTCGGTATGACGCCGAGCTCTCTGCTCTTCGACGCCCTCATTCCGGCACTCGAAGAGGTGGGAGCACGCTTCGAGCGCGGTGACTTCTTCGTGCCGGAGATGCTGATTTCCGGTAAGGCGATGAGCGGAGCACTGGAAGTGCTTCGCCCGCTACTGGCTCAAACGGGGGCGGAAAGCGTTGGCACCTTTCTGATGGGAACGGTGAAGGGAGATGTGCACGACATCGGCAAGAACCTTGTGAACATCATGCTCGAGGGCGCCGGCTTCCATGTGATCGACATCGGTGTGCAAGTGCCACCGGAGAAGTTCGTCGAGGCGATCGACGAACACAAGCCAGACATCGTGGGGATGTCCGCCTTCCTCACCACCACCATGCCCATGTTCAAGGTCAACATCAACGCCATTGAGAAAGCCGGGTTGCGTGACGACATCATCATCATGGTCGGCGGTGCTCCGGTAACGCAGGAATACGCCGATGTCTCCGGCGCGGATGGATACGCGGCCGATGCCGCGACCGCTGTTCGACGTGCCAAGGAACTTCTCGCGGTGCGAACGGGCACCTGATCATGCTGCGTTCGCTGCTGCCGATCGTGGAGCACGCGGTCAAAGGTCCGGTATGGGATTGCCAAATGTGCGGTCAATGCGTGCTGCACGAAACGGGAATGACCTGTCCGATGACGTGTCCGAAGACCCTGCGTAATGGACCGTGCGGCGGGGTGGCCGTCGACGGCGCCTGCGAGGTCAAGCCAGAGATGCAGTGTGTATGGGTGAAGGCGAACCATCGAGCCGAGAACCTGCCACTGCTCCCACAGTCGTGGCGCGACGAGATCGGTCACCTGCGGGCTCCGGTGAACAACTCCCTCGCCGGTGACTCGTCCTGGATGAATCTGGTGAGCGGAGCCGATCGCAAGACGCCCACGGGGTGGAAGGGATCGGAATAGTGGGCGCCTTCGACGAATTGGTCGTCTCCCGCGAACGACCGATCGTGACCGCGGAGTTCCCGTCGATGGACGGGGGTGACCTCGACACAGTTGCCGAAGCCGTCGATCGGTTCCAGCCGTACGTCGACGCGGTCAACATCACGGACAACCCCGCCGCCCACGCCCACGCCAGCAACGTGTCCATGGCGATCGCGGTGAAGCAACTCGGACTCGAGCCGATCATGCAGGTCGTGTGTCGTGACAAGAATCGACTCGCGATTCAGGCGGACGTGGTCGGGGCTCAGATGCACGGCGTCACGAGCTTCTGCGCGCTGACCGGTGACGATGTCACGGCCGGTGATGAGCCGGAAGCCCGACGCGTCTTCGATATCGACGGTCCGCAACTCGTGTCCATCATGCGCACGCTGTCCGACGGGACCTACCTGTCGGGTCGATCCTTGAAGCATCACCGAGAGCTTTTGATCGGAGCCGTCGAGAATCCCTTCGCTCCACCGGCGCACGTGCGCGTTCGGCGCGCACGGATGAAAGTGGACAGCGGCGCGCGGTTTCTGCAATTGCAGATCGGGTACGAGCGCGAGAAGTTGGAAGCCTTCGTCGAGGGCTGTGGTGACAACGGCGTCTGTCGAGATGCAGCGATCCTCCCCACGGTGATCTTGACGAAGTCCGCAGGGGCCTTGCGTTTCATGGATTCCTCGGTGCCGGGAATCCATGTGCCCGGCGACGTCATTGATCGCATCGCATCGGCTTCGGATCCGCTAGAGGAGTCGTACCAACTCGCGCGCGAGCAAGCCGCCCACGCGCTATCGCTGCCGGGTATTGCCGGCATTCACATCACGGATTTTCGCCATGACGACTCGGTCCACCGACTTGTGCACGATCTCCGTCTCGGTCCGGCGTTTTCGAGCGAGGCCGGCACGACACACACACAAACGGCGTAAAGCTCCCCACCACCGCAGATTGGATGACCATGCACACCACCGTGAGTTCAGCCGACAAGACCTTGACCATTGGTTCGGATCAGCCGTTCTGCATCATCGGTGAGCGCATCAACCCCACCGGCCGCAAGGCGTTCCAAGAACAACTTCGTGCCGGCGACCTCTCGGCCGTCGAGAAGGACGTGGCAGACCAGATCGCCGGCGGAGCGATGGTGCTCGACGTGAACATGGGGGCGCCGCTGGTGGATGAGGCGGCGCTGTTGGCAGAGGCCGTTCGGTTGATTCAACGTCTGACCGATGTTCCCCTGTGCATCGACTCATCAGTTGTCGAGGCGCT
>CALKMY010000123.1 GCA_938091275.1 Candidatus Nanopelagicales bacterium
ACGATGTCGAGTTTCATCCCGAGCACAGCGAAGATTCCTTTAAAGCCCTCCACGATGGCTCGATAGAGCGGTTCAGTCATCCGATGACCGTTCGGCTCGTGAGGCCAGCGTCCAAATCACCATGGCCCCGCCCCACGGACCAACCACCCAAATAGGCCAGTAGTACGGGGCCGGGCCACTGCCCATCCAAGTGGCGAACCAAATGATGTTGACGAGGACACCGACACCCAGCCAGGAAGCCCACGCAGACCGAAGCTTCTTGCGCTCTATCACCGCTTCACTCGGCTCCTGCGGAGCAATGGCCGTCTCTCGTGGCAAGTCTGCGGTGAGATCTCGCAGGTCCGCGAAGGTCTTGGCTTCGTGGGCGCGGTCAAGGCGGTCGTTGAACTCCTCCGGCAGGAGCCGGCCCTCGGCATACGCCTCGCGTAGTTCAGAGATCGTCGCGTCGCGGTCCGCGTCACCAGCGCGAAGTTCCGGATCGTTCACGAACGGCACAGTAGTCGGACGTCAGCGGGGAGGGAATCCACCCGGAGGCGTCGCGTGTGATGCATCGGGAACAACAGTTTCTCCCCCGCGAGACCCTGACTGCGCATCGAGGAGCGCGTGCACTTCCGTCGCGCGATAGCGGCGGTGACCGCCGAGCGTTCGAATGCTTGTCAGCTTTCCGGCCTTGGCCCAACGCGTAACGGTCTTGGGATCGACCCGAAAGAGTGCCGCTACTTCTGAAGGGGTGAGGAGTTGATCAGGGTCTGGATCACGTCCCGACATCGCCTCTCCCAACGTTGCCTTGTTGCCACGGATTGCAGGCCGAGCAATTTGCGCCGATACGTACCATTCCACCGTATGCGCGTAGAGGCAAGCAAAATTTCTTTTCAATGAATACTGATACCCGCTTTCCCCTGAATAACGGGGAAACTGCGCCCCGTGTCCTGCCCTACAGTGACCTCGTGACGGATCCCTCCGGCCCCGACCCTTGGGTGGGTTTCGACGGCCATGAGAGTGTGGTCGTCGCTCAGGACGAGTCCACCGGCCTGCAAGCAGTCGTCGCTCTCCACTCAACTGTCCTGGGGCCGGCCCTCGGTGGCGTTCGGATGTCGACCTACGCCGATACATCGTCTGGCGCACAGGCCGCCGCATACGCCGACGCATTGCGTTTGTCACGAGCGATGACCTACAAGAACGCTCTCGCGGGACTTCCACATGGCGGAGGCAAAGCCGTCATCGTGCACGACCCATCGCACAAGCCACCAGAACTACTGCGCGCCTTTGGTGAACTCGTCACGTCTCTCGGTGGTCGATACGTCACCGCAGGCGATGTCGGGATGCGCGTTCAGGACATGGATGTCATCTCCGAGACGTGTCGATGGACCACCGGCCGCTCCCCCGAGAACGGCGGTGTCGGCGATTCCGGGATTCTCACGTCCGTCGGTGTTCACCTGGGCATGCGGGCGGGGGCGGAGGCCGCCCTCGGCACAGCGGATCTTTCCGGCGTGACGGTCGGTGTGATCGGCGCTGGAAAAGTCGGCGGCCGTCTCATTGGCCACCTCATCCGTGACAGTGCTCGAGTGATAGCCATGGATCCGTCCGCCGCGACGCGTTCGTCGCTCGATGCCGAGTACCCGAACGCGATCACCTGGGTCGATTCACTTGCCGAACTTCTGGCCTACCGACCACAGGTGCTGTCCCCCAATGCTCTGGGTGGGGCGATTAGCGAGGCTCTCGTGGAGGATTTGGCGTCAGCGGAGGTTCGCCTGGTGTGCGGGGGGGCCAACAACCAGTTGGCCACGGACCGGGTCGGAGACCTCCTCGACCACGCGGGGATCGTCTACGCACCTGACTTCTGCGTGAACTGCGGAGGCGTTATCCAGGTTGCCGAGGAGCTCACGGGTGCCGATCTCGATCGAGCACGAGCCACCGTGGAACGAGTCTTCGACACCACCCGCAGCGTCCTGGAACGGGCCCGTGGGGAGGGCATCACCCCTGTCCGGGCCGCTGAGCGGGAGGCGGAGGCGCGGATCGCGGCATCCCTGCCCTAGGGGGGCCGCTGACGCGCGCCGCACCCGGGACGGGGTAACCTAAAGGCTCGCTGTGGTCCCGGGATCGCGGCCCGATCGGCCCAGCGAGTACCGTCCACGTGAGAACCCGGAATCCGGATGAGGGGGTCGAGCCATGGGGCGCGGCCGAGCTAAGGCTAAGCAGACGAAGGTCGCTCGTGCGTTGAAGTACGGCGGTCCGCAGACCGATCTACAGCAACTTGAGGCGGAACTCACCGGTGGGTCCGACTCCACCGGCGTCGATGTCGAGGCCAGTGACGTTGACGAGAGCGATCCGTACGCGGACGATCCCTACGCGCCGGATTCCTACGGCTACGAGGACGAGCAGAACTAACCGCTGCCGTCTTTCGCGTAACTGCCGACCAGGCTCACCGCGCCACCCGCGCCACCTTTGGCCGAGGCATCACCGACGTCATCCGTGGTGCGATCCCGAACAGAACCGCAGACCCACGCGTCCACGCCACGCTCCGTGAGAGTGGTGAGTGCCTGTTCGACAGACGCTTGCCCGACCACGGCAACCATTCCCAAGCCCATGTTGAAGGTTCGCTCCATCTCACGCGTATCGATCCCACCACGGCTCGCCAGTAACGAGAAGATTGCATGCGGACTCCAGGTACTCCTGTCCAGGTCCGCGGCCTGATTGTCGGGCAGCACTCGGGCGACATTCGCAGCGATGCCGCCACCGGTGATGTGAGAGAAGGCGTGAACATCCGCTGACTCGATCAGCGCCAAACAGTCACGGGTGTAGATCCGCGTCGGCTCCATTAACTCTTCTCCTACCGAACGCGTCAGTTCCGGAACGACTTCCTCCAACGCCGACGCATCGGGCATCAGCACCCGGCGGGCGAGCGAGTAACCATTCGAGTGGAGTCCACTGGAACGCATCGCAACCAGCACATCCCCGGTGACAACACGCTCAGGACCTAAAGCATCGGGTGCATCCACGATGCCGGTTCCGGCCGCCGCGAGGTCGTACTCGTCCGGTTCCATGAGCCCCGGGTGCTCTGCCGTCTCACCGCCAACCAGAGCACAACCGGCCTGCTCGCATCCGGTGGAAATACCCTCGACGATCGACGCCATCCGCACCGGATCCACCGACCCGGTGGCGATGTAGTCGGTGAGGAACAAGGGCTCGGCTCCACAGACGACGAGGTCGTCCACCACCATCGCGACAAGGTCAATCCCGACCGTGTTGTGGATGCCCATAGCCCGGGCGACAGCGATCTTGGTTCCCACACCGTCGGTGCTGGTCGCTAACAGCGGCTGCTGCATGCCCGTGTATCGGGAAATATCGAACAGTCCAGCGAAGCCGCCGAGTCCGCCGACAACCTCGCGCCGCATCGTTCGGGCGACCGAGGCTCGCATTAATTCGACCGCACGCTCTCCAGCGTCAACGTCAACGCCGGCATCGGAGTAGTTGATACCGGGCATTCAGACTCGCTTCAGCGCATCGTTGGCGCCACCGCCGGCAGAGTTCTCGACCCGGCGGGCGATTCCTTCCAGAACCGACTTACCGATGCGATCTTCCGCGGGAAGCTCGACGGGGTAGACGCCATCGAAACATGCTCTGCACAGATGCTCCTTCTTCTGCTCGGTTGCCCCTACCAGCGCATCGAGGGTGACGAAAGCTAGTGAGTCGGCGCTGATAGAGGTGCAGATCTCTTCCACCGAGAGGCCGTTCGCGATCAACTCCGCGCGACTGGCGAAGTCGATGCCGTAGAAGCAGGGCCAGGCCACCGGGGGGCTCGAGATTCGAACATGCACCTCACGGGCACCCGCCTCACGGAGCATGCGCACTAAGGCGCGTTGGGTGTTGCCGCGCACGATGGAGTCATCGACCACCACGAGGCGCTGCCCCTCGATGACATCCTTGAGCGGATTCAACTTCAGACGAATACCCAGCTGACGGATCGTTTGGCTGGGTTGGATGAATGTCCGGCCTACGTAGGAGTTCTTGACAAGCCCTTCGGCGAAGGGAATTCCTGATTCTTGGGCGTATCCGATCGCTGCATACCGTCCGGATTCCGGCACCGGAATCACGAGGTCGGCTTCGACCGGGTACTCGCGAGCGAGTTGTCGCCCGATTTCGACTCGGGTTGCCTGCACGCTGCGTCCTGCGATGCTCGTGTCCGGTCTCGCCAGATACACATACTCGAAAAGACATCCCTTGGGGTCGGCCTGGGCGAAGTGATGAGATCGCAAGCCGTTGGAGTCGATGACAACCAACTCGCCCGGTTCGACTTCACGAACAACAGAGGCGCCCACGATGTCGAGCGCTGCGGTCTCACTGGCGATGACCCATCCACGCTCGAGGCGTCCGAGGACGAGGGGACGTATCCCTTGGGCATCACGGGCGGCGTACAGGGCGTCGTCGTCCATGAAGACCAGCGAGAACGCACCGAGAAGTTTCGGAAGCTCCTCCAGCGCCGCCTGTTCGAGTGGCAGATCGGGGTGAGCCGCGAGAAGGCCGGAAATGACTTCCGTATCGGTGGTC
>CALKMY010000124.1 GCA_938091275.1 Candidatus Nanopelagicales bacterium
GGGAACTTCCTGGACGCAACCCTCGATCGGATTACCGACGGTGCGGTTTTCGCGGCCTTGGTGCTGTGGGGAATGAATGAAGAGAACTACTGGATTGTGGGCGGTGCGTTGCTGGCGCTGGTCAGCGGACAGGTCGTCTCCTACGCGAAGGCCCGAGCAGAAGCCGTCGGCGCCACGGCGAATGTTGGTATCGCCGAGCGTGCGGAGCGGCTCATCCTGACCGGCATCGCCATTCTGCTCACCGGCTTCGGTGTCCCGTACGTGCTTGCGATCGCGTTGTGGATCATCGGCATTGCCGGCGTTGTCACCGTCTTCCAGCGAATGATCGAAGTGCGCCGGCAGTTCCGCTCGGCCACCTAGACGCCATGGCAGTTTTTCCCGACAGCACCTCCGATGCGTTCACCACGTGGATCTACGACATCGGCTGGAAAATCGCGCGCTCGCTGCCCGAGCCCGCGGCCAACGCGACCTTCCGCCAGATCGCCGATGCTGTGTGGCTCCGCCGAGCCGGCGGAGTGGGTCAACTCGAACGCAATCTCCGGCGCGTCCATCCGGACGCGAGCGAGGCCGATATCCGAGACATGAGCCGCGCCGGGATGCGCAGTTACATGCGTTACTGGTGCGAGGCCTTCCGGCTACCCACCTGGTCGAAAGAGCGCATCACCGACACGTTCATCCTCGGCCGCCGCGAGATCCTCGACACCGCGTTGGAATCTGGCGGGGCGCTGATGATCACCGGACACATGGCCAACTGGGATCACGCAGGCGCGTGGGCGGCGGCGAGGTACGGATCAGTGACATCGGTAGCCGAACGGGTCAAGCCCGAAGGGCTGTTCGACGCGTTTATGGCCTACCGCACCGAACTCGGCATGGACATCTATCCCACCGGACACCCGAACGTTCTCGGCGAGCTGGCCGGCAAACTTCGGCAGGGGAAACTCGTGGCGCTGGTGGGGGATCGAGACATCAGTCGACGCGGAGTGCACGTGGACTTCTTCGGTGAGCCGGCGTCGTTTCCCGTCGGACCGGCCACCCTCGCGATCGAGACCGGTGTTCCCCTGCACCCGTTGACCATGTGGTTCGACGGTGACATCAACCGAGGCTACGTGCACGATCGAGTAGAGGTCCCCACGGTGGGCAACCATGATGAGCGGGTTCGGGCGATCACGCAGCAGCTTGCCCACGGCTGGGAAGCGGGAATAACCGAGCACAGTGCCGATTGGCACATGCTGCAAAAGGTGTGGGTCTCGGACCTGACACCCCGAACGGAGGCAACGTGAGTCTGCGCGTCGGACTGGTCTGCCCCTACTCATGGGATGTCCCCGGTGGAGTGCGATCGCACGTCGCCGATCTGGCCGTCACCTTGCGCGGCCGCGGACACTCGGTCAATGTGCTCGCGCCCGTTGAAGAGGAATCGGTGCTCCCCGACTGGGTGACCGACGGGGGTCGGCCGGTGGCTGTTCCGTATAACGGCGCCGTCGCACGCCTGAGTTTCGGAGTGAAGGCCACCCGTCGCGTGCGCTCGTGGATTCGAGAGGGCGACTTCGACATCGTCCACATACACGAACCCCTCGCGCCGAGCCTTTCGGTACTTACCTGCTGGTCGGCGCGAGGGCCACTGGTTGCCACGTGGCACTCCTCGCACGATCGATCGCGGGTCCTATCCGCCGGGTACTACGTCGCGCAGACGGCCATGGAGAAACTTCGCGGCAGCATCGCCGTGAGCGAGGAGGCCCGACGGACACTCATCGGACATGTGGGTGGTGACGCAGTACTGATCCCCAACGGCGTTCGAGTGAAGGATTTCACGCCTGAAAGCCACGACCGGCAACGACGTCGCGAACTGTTGTTCCTGGGCCGAGTCGAGGAGCCCCGAAAAGGACTGTCGGTATTGATCGACGCCCTACCGGCGATCCTGCAGCAGGTACCCGATCTCGTCGTCAACGTCGCCGGCCCCGGCGACATCGATGATGTGCGCAAGGACTTGCCGGCAGACGTCGCCCCGGCCGTTCGCTTCCTGGGTGCGGTGACCGACGAAAGAAAACAGGAACTCCTTCGCGAAGTGCAGGTGTACGTCGCCCCGCATACCGGCGGCGAGTCCTTCGGCATCGTCCTGGTGGAAGCAATGGCCGCCGGCTCGTGTGTTGTCGCTTCCGATATTCCCGCTTTCCGTCACGTGCTGGAAGATGGCAAGTCCGGACGTCTGTTCACGGCCAAGGACCCGAAGGCACTCGCCGACGCCGTCCTGTCCGTGCTCGCCGATGACGCCGCGCGCCGGGCTTTGGTCTCCCGCGGATTTCCGCGCGCTGCTCAATACGACTGGGACACCGTCATCGACGACGTGCTCGCCGTCTACGAGAGCGTGCGGGTGGAAGGCGAAACGGTGAGTGAAGATCTGCGAGGACAAGCCTTGGGAAGGTTCGCTGCCCGGCCCACCTTCGCCCGTAGCCGCCGCAATGGGGAGGACTTATGAGTTGGTGGTGGGTCGTCGCAGCCGTCATCGCTATCGGACTGTTCGGCCTGTACTTGTCGATGACGGCGGGACGATTGGACGCCCTGCATAAACGAATCGATACATCGCGGCTATCGCTGGATGCCCAGTTGCTTCGACGATCCTCGGTCGCTCTCGAACTCGCCACGAGCGGCGGTCTCGACCCGGCCGGAGCGATAGTCGTCGCCGAGGCTGCACGGGATGCGCGCACGGCCGCCGACGAAGACAGTTCGGCGACCGACCGCGCCGATGCAGAAACCGCTCTTACCCAGGCACTGTCCGTCACCTTGGATGCAGAGGAGGTGGCCGAAGTTCGCAGCGCGCCCGGTGGCAGTGAACTGCTCGCGGAACTCGCCGCCTCGGCCCAACGGGTGCAACTGTCCCGCCGATTCCTCAACGACGCGGTTCGTGCCTGCGCCCAATTGCGCCGCCAACGCCTGGTCACCACCTTCCGGCTAGCCGGCCACACCCCGTGGCCCGACCCGGTGGAGTTCGATGACTCCGTTCCGGTGGCCCTCGTGGCTTCCTCCTCGTAACCCGCCACCGGATGCGTACCACCGGATGCAGTACTCGGCTGCGGCTCTACGATGGGAACCTACGACGTTACGAGTGAGGTTTAAGTGGACGAGCAAGTTGGTACCGACCGCGTCAAGCGCGG
>CALKMY010000125.1 GCA_938091275.1 Candidatus Nanopelagicales bacterium
CTCACCGCCGGCCAGAACGTAATCGCCTATCGAGTACTCCCGCACACCCGCCCAATCGTCACGAGCGGCGTAGTGCTCGGCCACCCGCGAGTCGATTCCTTCGTATCGCCCGCACGCGATGACGACGTGCTCGATGTCGGATACCTCCGCGGCCGCTGCCTGATCGAACCGATAGCCCGAGGGGCTTGGGATAACGAGAACGGGAGGCTGCTGCACAGATGTTCGGATGGCATCCAAGGCCGCTCCCCACGGTTCAGGAAGCATCACCATTCCGGGGCCACCGCCATACGGGGTGTCATCCACGCTTCGGTGCTTGTCGGTGGCGAATTCGCGAAGGTCGTGCACCCGGATGTCAACGATGCCGGCTTCTCGAGCTTTCCCCACGAGGGACAGCTCCAGCGGTGCCAAGTACTCGGGGAAGATCGAAACAATGTCGATACGCATCAGTCATCGTCCCCTGGCTCCAGGAGACCCTCCGGCGGGGTGATGACGATGCGCTTGGCGCTCACATCGATCTGGGGAACGAAAGCGGACACGAACGGGATGAGCACTTCTCGCTCATCCGGTGTTGCGACAACAAGGAGGTCTTGCCCCGGAAGGTGCGAAACCTCACGCACGACGCCGATCACGCCGCCGTCGGAATCGCCGCCGTCAATAACGACCTCGCACCCTTCGAGGTCGGAGTCGTAGAACTCTTCCGGATCTTCCGGGCGCTCGTCGGCCGGACGATCGACGCTCACCAGCGCATTGCGCAATTGCTCCACGGCGGTGCGATCGTCGTACCCCTTGAAGGTCGCCAGGAGACGGCCGCTGTGCCAGGTAGCTGAAGCGACCGTCAGATCGAGCCCGGAGTCGGTGAGCAGTCGCGCGCCCACCGCGAAGCGCTTGTCTGGCTCATCGGTGCGAACCTCGATGGTCGCCGCCCCTTTCACCCCGTGCGGTCGACCGATGCGCCCGACAACGACGAGCACAGTGGGACTTAGCGTTCTGCCACGTCGAGGAAGTCGACGCGCACGCCACGGCCACCGTTGATCGACGTGATCACGGTGCGTAGCGCTGTGGCTATGCGACCACTCCTGCCGATGACGCGGCCCATATCCGCAGGATTCACGCTCACTTCCAGCGTGGTTCCGCGGCGACCCGACCGCTCAGACACTGAGACGTCGTCAGGGTTGTCCACGATGCCGCGGACGAGATGGCCGAGCGCCTCGTCGAGCATTACTCGGACGCTTCCTCGGCCGCTACCTCCGCAGCTTCTGCAGCCGGCTCTTCGGCAGGCGCCTCCGCAGGTGCGTCTGCAGGTGCCTCAGCCGGTGCGTCAGCCGCTTCTTCCGCAGCTTCTGCAGCGGGCTCTTCGGCGGGCGCCTCCGCAGGTGCGTCTGCAGGTGCGTCTGCAGGCGCCTCAGCGGCTTGCGCAGCGGGCTCTTCGGCAGCTTCTTCGCTTGCTGCGTCTTCCTTGGGCTTGGCCTTGGCCGGCGCGGGTGTCTTGGGCTCGGACGCCGCTTCCTTCACCGCTGCCTCGTAGGCGACCTTCTTGTCTGCCTTGGGCTCGGCTACTTGCAGCGTGCCTTCGGCACCGGGCTCGCCCTTGAACTTCTGCCAGTCGCCGGTGACCTTCAAAATGGCGGCAACGGCCTCGGTCGGCTGCGCGCCGACCCCGAGCCAGTACTGAACCCGCTCCGAGTCCACGCGAATGATGCTGGGGTCCTCGAGCGGCTGGTAGATGCCGATTTCTTCAATCGCGCGGCCGTTACGAGCCGTTCGCGAATCCGCGACGACGACGCGGTACTGGGGTGCGTGGACCTTGCCCACGCGCTTCAACTTGATCTTGACTGCCACGGGTGGCTGCTCTCCTGACGTGTGGTGGACGGCTTCGCACCGGCGTGGGGTGCCGTGCTGGGCCGACTCTCGGACCGACGCGGGCGAGGTGAGAGGGCCTCGCCTTCGTCGAGAACGTACTGAGTCTGCCAGAGGTGGCAGCGTGCAGGCCGCCCGGGGCTAGGAGAGCAGCTTCTTGAGATCGTCGGGGAGATCGGATAGGTCCGGCGGCGTCATCGGTGCTTCGTCCGCCCCGGTAGTGGCGGGCTGTCCCGCCTCCTGGGCCGCCCTCTTCGCCGGGTTTCCACTCCGGCCCTTCTTGGCTTTGCGTCCGGCCTGCTTGGGCATCTTCCCCTTGGATTTCTTTCCGCCCCCGGCCCCCGGGGCACCCGGCATGCCCGGCATTCCCGGCATGCCGCCGCCTTTGCCCATCTGCTTCATCATCTTCTGAGCCTCACCGAAACGATCGATGAGTGAGTTGACGTCGCTGACCTGGGTGCCCGAACCGTTCGCGATGCGCGTCCGGCGCGAGCCATTGAGGATCTTCGGGTCCTGGCGCTCCGCGGGGGTCATCGACTGGATGATCGCCGACACTCGATCCAATTCACGATCGTCGACCTGGTCCAACTGAGCCTTCATGTCCCCCATGCCGGGGAGCATCCCCAAGATCTTGCCGAGGGATCCCATCTTCTTGATGGACTGCATCTGCTCGAGGAAATCCTCGAGGGTGAAATCTTCGCCCGAAGTGACCTTGCGGGCCATCTTCTCGGCTTGCTCGGCGTCGAACGCCTTCTCGGCTTGCTCGATCAACGTCAGGACATCGCCCATATCCAGGATGCGATTGGCCATCCGGTCAGGGTGGAACGCCTCAAAGTCGGACAACTGCTCGCCGACCGACGCGAACATGATCGGTTTGCCGGTGACGGTGACGATCGACAACGCCGCACCACCGCGGGCGTCACCGTCGAGTTTGGTTAAGACGGCGCCGTCGAAACCGACCTGCTCACCGAATTGCTCCGCCGTCGTGACAGCGTCTTGACCGATCATCGCGTCGACGACGAGCAAGACATTCTCCGGCTGCACGGCATCGCGAACCCGACGCAGTTCATCCATCAACTCTGCGTCGATGGCCAAACGGCCGGCTGTGTCGACGATGACGACGTCGTGCAGGGCGCCCTCGGCATGTCGACGCGATTCGCGGGCCACCTGCACCGGATCGCCAACCCCGTTCCCGGGCTCAGGGGCGAAGACGGGAACGTCCGCCCGCTCTCCCATCACGCGCAACTGATCCACGGCGTTGGGACGCTGCAGGTCCGCGGCCACCAACAACGGCGTGTGACCGTCGGCCTTCAAGTGAGCAGCGAGTTTGCCCGCGAGCGTCGTCTTGCCCGCACCCTGCAGGCCGGCCAGCAGAATGAAGGTCGGCCCCGTCTTTGCGAACTGCAGCGGCCTGGTCTGACCACCGAGAATGTCGATGAGTTCTTCATGAACGATCTTGACGACCTGCTGCCCCGGATTGAGCGCACCAGATACTTCCGAGGACAGTGCTCGTTCTTTAACTCGCGCCGCGAACGCGCGGACCACGGGTAGGGCCACGTCGGCTTCGAGCAACGCCGTGCGGATCTCCTTGACGGTGGCATCGATATCCGCCTCGGACAGGCGACCTTTGCCCCGCAGACCCTTGAAGGTCTCAGACAACCGGTCCGACAGCGACCCGAACACACCTGCTCCTCGAACGACGACGACACTCACAACGCGCCGAAAGCGCCCCGTCAGACTAACGCGCCTCCACGGCCGCTTGAACCGTGGTTCGAACAGCATGCGCGTGATCGTCACTGAGCGGTGCGCCGAGGCGATCGGTCACGAAGAAGGCGTCCACGACCTCCGACCCGAGCGTGTCGATCTTCGCACCCGTCACTCGGCAGTCGGCGGCAACGAGGGCCGACGTGATGCGCTGCAGCAGGGCTGTCTCGTCGTGGGCGCGCACCTCAATGACCGTGTGGGTGGCCGCCGAGTGCTCGACGATGACCTTCGGAGCGGCACCGGTGGAACCCGATGCGGGCGATTCGCTGCGCCGACGCAGTCGATCCTCGACATCGAGATCGCCGGCGAGGGCTGCTCGAAAATCCGACGCCATCGCCCGGACGTCTGGAGGATCGCCGAACAGTGGCTTGACGAGCCATTCTTGCGCGGCCCTGTCCGATTCGGTTCGGATGCGCGCCCCTCGCACCTGCAACCGGTGCAGGGAGAGAACCCCCGCGACGAGAGCAAGGAGACCGAAACGATCTGGAGCGGACACGACGATGGAGAAGCCGTCCTCGACCGGCTCCAAACGAAGCGACGGCTCGCCCCGTTCGGCCAGCGCGTTCACCACGGCGGAGGACTCCTGCACGGTCGATCGCGCATGCCCTTGCATCTGCGCTCGTGATTCGGTGACCAGGTCGGTGATCAGTCGACGACGCCAGGAACTGCGCACCGACGGTCCGGTTGCTTCGGCGTCGGCCCACGTCAACGCGTGAAGGAGTTCCAGGCTCTCGACATCGGGCACGAGGTCCACGACCGTTGCCACGGTGGCTGGGTCGTCGAGGTCACGACGGGTGGCGATATCCGGCAGCAGGAGGTGGTGGCGCACCAGCAATTCGAGAGTGTCCACATCGGCGGGGTCAAAGCCCATGCGCTCGGCGATATCACGTGTCATGTCGGCGCCGACGACGCTGTGATCACCCGGGTAGCCCTTGCCTATGTCATGCAGGAAGGCCCCCACGAGAAGCAGATCCGGTCGGGCGACATCTCGTGCTCGCTGTCCGGCGTGGACAGCCGTCTCCACCAAGTGGCGATCCACCGTGAACTCGTGCATCGGGTTGCGCTGCGGGAGGGATCGGACCGCCTCCCATTCGGGAATGAGGCCGGAAACAATGCCCGCGTGATCCAGGGCCTCCAACACCGGCACCGCCGCCCGACCTGCACCCAGGAGCGACACCCACGATTGGCGTACGTCGTTGTTCCACGGTTCTGGGATTGGAAGGCATTGCGAGACTCGCTCCACCGTCGACGGCGCCAGCATGACGGATGCTTGGGCAGCAGCAGCGGCGGCCCGCAACAGCAAACCGCGATCGTTCTCCGGTGAAGCACCGCGCGCCAGCGCAACTTCTCCCTCGACGAGCACAACCCCCTCCGCCAAAGGAACGCGTTCGGGGCCCTTCGACGGTGAGGCAGACCGACGCGTCAATCGCCGCAGCACCCGGGGTGCCAGCGAGGGGGGTTTCCGCGTTGCCCGAAGGGCGCGGTACCACGCGACATCGCTCGCGTAGGCGATGTCGCGGGCCGCCAAGTACACGGTCCGCAGGAGATCGTCCGCTGTCGCCTCGTTCCCTAAGAGCTCGGTCATCTCAGCGGCGATGTCATCTTGTTCCTGCATGGCCAGGCGGTCCCGCAGGCCCCTGGCGTGCAGGGCGTCTCGTACGTCCAGCAAAGTCGAGACAGCAGCCGGCCATTCCGTTCGAGGAACTTCGACCGTCCACGACGCCGCAAGAGCCCGCAGCAGCACCGCATCTCGCAATCCCCCGTAGGCCTCCTTGATGTCCGGCTCCAACAGTTGAGCGAGGTCCCCTACGCGAGAGCGCCGTGCCATGGCCGTTGCGTGCAATTCCACGAGCCGGTCTCCCGCACTCGCCCGCCAATCACCCAAGATCCCCGTTCGCAGCGACTCCCCGAGCTCGGTGTTCCCTGCCACGACCCGAGCGTCGATAAGCCCGAGCACCACCTTGAAGTCTTCTTGCGCGAGACTGCGCGCCTGGGCAATCGTTCGCACGGAGTGATCGAGTGCGATCTTGGAGTCCCAAATCGGGTACCACAACGACGATGCAACATCTTCGACACGAAGTGCAGAAGGCTCGTGGACCAAGACGACGTCTATGTCGCTTCCGAGTGACATCTCTCGTCGGCCGTAACCGCCGACGGCGAGCAGCGAGAACTGGGTGGGATCCGCACCGTGCTGGGTGATCGCATCAGCCAGCAGACCCCTGAGCCAACTATCCGTGGCATCCGATAGCAGTGCTCGGCGCTCGGACCCTTTCAGATCC
>CALKMY010000126.1 GCA_938091275.1 Candidatus Nanopelagicales bacterium
GGGCCGTGCGAGGTGACCGGATCCGGCGCCGGGGGCTCGCCACCGGAGCCAACGGTGGCCGAAGGTTCCTGATCGTCAGTCATCGGCGTCCCTCCATCTCGCCGTGAGCCTACTGCGCGCGAGGGTGGCTGGCGGCGTACACCTCGCGCAGCGAGTCGGCCGTCACCAGGGTGTAAATCTGGGTCGTGGTCACCGACGCGTGACCCAGGAGCTCCTGCACCACCCGGACGTCGGCCCCTCCCTCCATCAGGTGGGTGGCGTAGGAGTGACGCAACGTGTGGGGGCCCACCTCTTCGGTGATCCCCGCTGCCTGCGCGCTGGCCCGAACCACCCCCCAGGCCGCCTGGCGGGACATCCGAGCACCCCGCACGCCGAGGAACAACGCCGCGCCCGTTCGGCGCTTGGCGGAACCGGCGGCGGCCAGGGCCGGCCGGCCTCGGGTCAGGTAGGCCTCGAGGGCGGCGAGGGCGGCCTCACCGAACGGCAAGCGTCGCTGCTTACTGCCCTTGCCCGTGACGACAACGGTGCTGGCGTCGAGGTCCACATCGTCCACGTCCAGGCCGACCACTTCGGATATTCGCGTCCCGGTCCCGTACAGCACCTCCAACAGCGCGCGATCCCTCGACCCGACGGCGGTGGCCGGGTCCTGCGTGGCGCCGATCATCGCTTCGATGCTCGCGTAGGGCAGGGCTTTAGGTAGTCGCCGAGGGATGGACGGCGGCGCCACCTCGGCTGCGGGATCCGACGGAGACCACCCCTCGAGGACCGCGAACTTGTGGAAGGAACGCACCGCGACGACCACCCGCGCGGCGCTCGAGGCGCTGAGGGTCGACTCCTTGGCCACGCCGTTGGCTTTCGGGTTTCGCAGGGATGCCGCGAATCGCGCGACGTCTTGAGATTCGACCTCCTCGACGACAGCGATCTCGATGGACCGACACCAGCGTGAGTAGCGAGCCAAGTCACGCTTGTAGGCGGCGACGGTGTTCGCAGACAGTCCCCGTTCCACGCTCACGTGGTCGATGTACCCGGCGATGGCGTCATCAACAGAGATTGCCGTCATAGGGGTCACCGCAGACTAGGCCAGCACCTCAGCTACCGGCACGTACGGAAGGTCGAAGGCCTCGGCCACGGCTTCGTACGTTAAGGAACCTTCGTGCACATTCAGCCCAAGCGCTAGGGCTGCGTCATCAGCCAGGGCCTGCCTCCAGCCCTTGTCGGCGAGTGCGACGGCGTACGGGAGAGTCACGTTGGTGAGCGCGTAGGTGGAGGTGTGCGGCACGGCACCCGGCATATTCGCGACGCAGTAGAAGACCGAATCGTGCACCCGGTAGGTCGGGTCGTCGTGCGTGGTCGGGCGAGAGTCCTCGAAGCACCCTCCCTGGTCGATGGCAATGTCGACGAGCACAGATCCAGGCTTCATGCGAGAGACCAACTCGTTCGAGACAAGCGTCGGCGCCTTCGCGCCCGGAACCAGTACGGCCCCGATCACCATGTCTGCGTCGAGCACGGCGCGCTCGACCTCGAAAGCGTTGGACGCCACGGTTTGCATGTGCCCCTGGTAGATGGCATCCATCTGCCGCAATCGGGCAATGTTCTTGTCCAGCAGCAGCACCTCGGCTTGCATGCCGAGCGCTATTGCTGCGGCATTCATTCCCGACACACCCGCACCGATCACGACCACTTTCGCGGCGTACACACCCGAGACACCACCCATCAGCACCCCACGCCCACCATGGGCGCGCATCAAAGCGTGCGAGCCGACCTGAGGTGCCAGTCGTCCAGCCACCTCACTCATCGGCGCCAATAGCGGAAGACTCCCGTCGGGCAGTTCGACCGTCTCGTAGGCGATCGCGGTGGCACCGGCGCGCAATATCGCGTCGGTGCATTCGCGCGAGGCCGCCAAATGCAGGTAGGTGAACACCACCTGCCCGGCGCGGATCCGGTGGTACTCCTCGGCGACGGGCTCTTTGACCTTCAACACCATCTCGGCGTCGCCCCAGACCTCGTCGGCCGTGTCACGTAACGCAGCGCCGGCGGCGACGTACTCCGCGTCAGATATCGAGGACCCCAGGCCCGCACCGGACTGCACCAGGACGTCGTGACCATGCCGGGTGAGCTCCATCGCACCCGCCGGGGTGATCGCGACCCGGAATTCGTTGTTCTTCACCTCCGTGGGAACACCGATACGCATGCCGCCTCCTAATGCGTCAGGGCGGGCCACATCGCCCCTGCCCGTTGTTGTGCAGGATCAGACTAGACCCGGCGAACCCGGGAATTGGCCTCAAGCCAGGCACGGGCATTCCACGGATCATCCGCCGGCCGGAGGTCCCCCTCATGTCGACTGGGAAGCGCCGCAAGGGCCAAAATCCCCGCCACCGCGGATGGACTGCCCACCCGGCCGTGCAGCACGAGATCCACTGCCTCGGCCAGGGGGACCCATGCCTGCGGCAGGTGAGCCTCCTCTGCTTCTCCCGTGTGCGGGCGACCGTCCGGCAGGGACTCCAGGCCGCGGGCGAGAAAGACCCGGATCGCTTCACTGGAGCCGCCCGGTGAGTTGAACAGGTCCACCAGGACGTTCCACTGCGACGCCCGCACGCCCGCCTCCTCGGCGAGTTCGCGCTTGGCTGTCTCCAGCGGCAACTCTCCCGCCGTGTCGAGCAGGCCCGCCGGTGGCTCGAACATATACATGGCAACGGGATGGCGGTACTGACGAATCAACAAGATCCGATCTTCATCGTCGACAGCGATGACCGCGACCGCCCCGGGATGGATGATGACGTCGCGCGTCGCTTCGTGATGACCGAACCCGACACGGTCACGGACAATGGACCACACGCGACCCTCGAACTCCTCGGTGCGCTCGATGATGGGATGCGAATCGTCCGACGCATCGGCGACATCGCCCAACCACATTTCCTCGGGTCGAGGAAGACCTTCCGGTGGCATCGTGGGTTACGACACCGGTGCTTGCGAGTGATCCTCGGCCGACACCGATGCACCGTGATGGCGCACTTTTGCGGCCTCGATCAAGGCAGCGAACAACGGGTGAGCCCGAGTGGGGCGAGAACGAAACTCCGGGTGGGCCTGGGTGCCGACATAGAAGGGGTGCGTGTCCGCGGGTAACTCGACGTACTCGACCAGGCGCCCATCGGGTGACGTACCGGAGAAGACCAAGCCGGCTTCTTCCAGGGCGGGGCGGTAGGAGTTGGCGACTTCGTACCGGTGGCGGTGCCTTTCATCAACGTA
>CALKMY010000127.1 GCA_938091275.1 Candidatus Nanopelagicales bacterium
CTGGCCGCGGACCGGGGATCGTCAAACACGCGACGTCATATAGCGGTCGTCGCGGGAAGGAACAGTCACAGTGCTCATCAGTCAACGCCCCATCCTCACCGAGGAGCCGATCAGCGATAACCGTTCGCGCTTCGTCCTCGAGCCGCTCGAGCCGGGCTTCGGCTACACCCTCGGAAACTCGATGCGACGTACCTTGCTGTCATCCATTCCGGGTGCAGCGGTCACCAGCATTCGCGTGGATGGCGTTCTTCACGAATTCAGCACCATCGAAGGCGTTACCGAAGACGTCACCGAGGTGATTTTGAACCTCAAGCAGCTTGTTGTCTCGTCCGAACACGACGAGCCGGTGGTCATGTACCTCCGGAAGCAGGGACCCGGTGTCGTCACCGCAGCAGACATCCAGCCGCCGGCGGGAGTTGAGGTGCACAACCCTGATCTCCACATCGCATCGCTCAACGCCAAGGGCAAGATGGAGATTGAGCTCGTTGTCGAGCGTGGCCGCGGGTACGTTCCGGCGTCCATGAACAAGCAGCCGGGCCAAGAGATCGGCCGCATTCCGGTTGACTCCATCTACTCGCCGGTCATGAAGGTGAGCTACAAGGTTGAGGCCACCCGCGTTGAGCAGCGCACGGACTTCGACAAGCTCGTCCTCGACGTCGAAACCAAGGCAAGCATCCGGCCTCGGGACGCTATTGCGTCTGCGGGGCACACGTTGGTGGAACTCTTCGGCCTCGCACGAGAACTCAACGTTGACGCGGAGGGGATCGACATCGGTCCATCGCCGACGGACGCTTTCGTCGCTGAGCAACTGGGTACTCCGATCGAGCAGCTGGACATGACTGTTCGGTCGTACAACTGCCTCAAGCGCGAGGGCATCCACACCGTGGGCGAGCTGATCACGCGCAGCGAGGCCGACTTGCTGGATATCCGAAACTTCGGGCAGAAGTCCATCGACGAGGTGAAGGTCAAGCTGGCAGGGCTCGGTTTGGCGCTCAAGGACAGCCCGCCAGGGTTCGATCCAGGAGCAGCGGTGTACTTCACCGACGAGGACTCCGATGAAGACTACGAAGTATTCGAGACCCCTGAGGTGGACGATTCGGCCTACGCCGAGGACGAGCAGCTCTAGCGCGGTCGTCCTGCGCCACCTTCTACCCGAACAGCTACAAGGAGACACACCATGCCCACGCCAACCAAGGGTCCTCGCCTCGGCGGTGGTCCGGCGCACGAGCGGCTCATGCTGGCGAACCTCGCCACAGCCCTGTTCGAGCACGGCAAGATCACCACGACCGAGGCCAAGGCCAAGCGTCTTCGTCCACTGGCCGAGCGTCTGATCACGTTCGCCAAGCGCGGGGATCTGGCGGCTCGCCGAAAGGTCATGACCGTGATCCGGGACAAGTCGGTGGTACACGAGTTGTTCACCGAGATCGGCCCGCAGTACGCCGGTCGCCCCGGTGGCTACACGCGCATCACGAAGATTGGTTCACGCAAGGGTGACAACGCCCCCATGGCGGTCATCGAACTTGTCGAGCCGATGCTGGAGCAGGTGGTCGCCGAGGCGACTGGCGCCACCAAGCGTGCGGCGAAGGAGCGGGACGAGGAGCAGGCTGCGGCCCCTGACGTCGCGGAAGACGCCGTGGGAGACGTGACGGAGGACGCCGCTGATGAGGTCGCGGAGTCAAACGACGCAGACACCGATTCTGAGGACGGTTCGGAGGTCGACGCGCAGGAGAGCGCGGAGGCCAGCTCAGACGAGACCGCTGACGACAAGTAACGCGAACGGGCAGTTCCAGGAGTACGAGTGGCCGATTCCCCTCGCGGAGCGACCACTCGTTTCCGTTTACAACTCTCCTATGACGGGTCTGAGTTTCACGGTTGGGCCAAGCAGAGGGGACTTCGAACCGTCGAGGATGAACTCGGATCGGTTGTCGATCACCTAGTCGCGGAACACGTGGATCTCACGTGCGCGGGTCGAACGGATGCTGGCGTCCACGCACGCGGACAAGTGGTCCACTTTGATGCTGAGAGGGTCGACCGCCTCACGCTGGACCACCTCAATGGAGCCCTGCCCCATGACATACGGGCAAGGCAGTTGGATGTTGTGCCGCCAGAGTTCGATGCACGATTCTCCGCGCAATGGCGCCGCTATTCGTACACGGTTTCCGACGATCCACGGGGGCCTGATCCTCTCATGCGTCGATACCAACTGGCGCTGTCGGATGAACTGGACATCGACGCCATGAACGAAGCATCACGCTCTCTCGTCGGGGAACACGACTTCTCTAGTTATTGCAAGGTGAAGGAGCACGGAACCTCTGTTCGTGAAGTTCTCGAGTTGGAGTGGGACAGACGCGTATCAGCGGACTCGGGGCTTCGAACTGCGATCATGCATGTGAAGGCCGACGCTTTCTGCCGGTCGATGGTGCGCAGTCTTGCGGGAGCGCTCATTCCCGTCGGCCAGGGCCGTAAGAACCGTGAATACCCTGCCCAGGCTCTTGAGAAGCGTTCACGTGACGCCGGAATTGCTGTGATGCCGGCCCACGCGCTGGTTCTCGAGGAAGTCGGATATCCGGCGGCTGATCAGTGGGAGCAACGTCAATGGCGAACGCGCAGCGTTCGCTCCGGTCATCAATAGAACGAGAAGTCGAACGACGCGTCTAATCTCGGACCATGATCCGATCCTTCGACGCATGGGAGCCAGTCCTCCGTCACACCCTGGCCAGTCCAGACAAGAACCGCAGTGGCGACGTCACCACAGCGGTAGAGGCGCTTGCCACCGAAGGTGACATGGAAGTCGGAGTCTGGGAGCACTCGGTGGGTGTCTCCACTGATGTGGAGGTCGAGGAGGTGTTCGTTGTCCTGTCAGGGCGAGGGACGGTTACCTGCGACAGCGGGGGGTGCATTGATTTGGCGCCAGGTGTCGTGGGGTTGTTGCCGATGGGCGCCCAGACCACGTGGACGGTGACGGAGCCGCTGAGGAAGGTCTGGATCACGCTTTCCTAGGCGCTGGCCGCTCGGGTTCGGAAAACGTTCGCCCGTCTGGGGTGTGGGGACTGCCACTTCAGGCGTCGGGTAGGCTACGGCGTTGCTGCCAAATCCAGCGGATTAGCAGCCTGGATGCCCGGAAAGCATCCAGTACGGCCTCGAAGCTCGAGGCACAGAATCCAGTCCCGACGAGAGAAAATGAGGCGGCGCCGTGCGCACCTACAGTCCGAAAGCCAGCGACATCACTCGCAGCTGGCACGTTATCGATGCGACCGACGTAGTCCTGGGTCGCCTCGCCACCCACGTCGCACAGCTCCTTCGGGGGAAGCACAAGGCGACGTTCGCACCCCACGTCGATACCGGCGACTTCGTGGTCGTGGTTAATGCCGACAAAGTGGCGCTCACCGGATCGAAGCGTGAGAAGAAGATCGCCTACCGGCACTCGGGATACCCGGGTGGATTGAAGGCCACTTCGTACGAGGAGCTCCTCGAATCTGACCCACAGCGGGCCATCGAGAAGGCCGTGAAGGGCATGCTCCCGCACAACAAGTTGGGACGTCAGCAGATCAAGAAGCTGAAGGTCTACACCGGCGCGGATCATCCGCACGCCGCGCAAAATCCACAGCCGTACGAGATCTCCCAGGTCGCGCAGTAGCCGCGCGGATAGAAAGAAGAGGAAGCCGTGTCTGAGGCAACTGTCGACATCACAGAAGAAGAAGTGGACGAAGCTCCGTCCGAGTACACCAGCGAGTCGCCGGCGTCTGCCGTTGTTGCTCGCGAGGTGACGACCGCGCCCGGGTCTGCCACCGGTCGTCGCAAGGAAGCCATCGCCCGCGTCCGCCTGGTACCGGGAACGGGGCAGTGGACCATCAATGGTCGCTCGCTCGATGAATACTTCCCGAACAAGGTTCACCAGCAGGAGGTCAAGGAACCCTTCGTCACCCTCGGTGCGGACGGACGTTTTGACGTCATCGCTCGCATCAACGGAGGGGGTGTATCCGGACAAGCCGGAGCGCTCCGTTTGGGCATTTCGCGGGCCTTGAGTTCCATCGATGAAGAGAACAATCGGCCGTCGTTGAAGAAGGCGGGTTTTCTCACACGTGACCCACGGGCCAAGGAGCGCAAGAAGTACGGCCTGAAGAAGGCTCGCAAGGCGCCCCAGTACAGCAAGCGCTAGAGGTAAGCGTGGGCCGACTCTTCGGCACCGACGGTGTTCGCGGACTTGCCAACAGGGACGTCACAGCGGAGCTCGCTGTCGACTTGGCGGTCGCTGCGGCGCATGTGCTCGGCGATGTCGGTGCGTTCGACGGCCATCGACCGTTAGCGGTCGTTGGTCGCGACACCCGGGCCAGTGGTGAGTTCCTTGAAGCGGCGGTTGTTGCGGGTCTCGCTAGCGCCGGCGTCGACGTCACGGTTGTCGGGGTTCTGCCCACACCGGCGGTGGCGTGGCTGACGTCTGAGCTCGATGCAGATCTCGGCGTCATGCTGTCTGCTTCGCACAACCCGATGCCCGATAACGGGATCAAGTTCTTCGCCCGGGGCGGTCATAAGTTGGCCGATGACATTGAAGACGCAATCGAACAGCGCATTGGCGAGGAATGGGAGCGACCCACCGGCTCAGATGTTGGTCGGATAACCCATGACTCACGTGCCGGGGATCGCTACGTGGATTTTCTTGTGGGGACTCTCGGCACCCAATTGGATGGGCTACGGGTTGTCGTCGATTGTGCGAATGGCGCCGCGTTTGAGGTGAGCCCCCGGGCACTTGAGCGTGCCGGAGCTCAAGTAACGACTATCCACGCGCAGCCAAATGGCTGGAACATCAATGACGGTTGCGGGTCGACCTACATGGAATCCCTGATCGCCGCGGTTCGGGACGGCAATGCTGATGTGGGGATTGCCCACGATGGCGACGCAGACCGATGCCTCGCCGTAGCCGCCGACGGATCCATCATCGATGGTGATCACATACTCGCCATGTTGGCCTTAGCCAAGAAGGAGAGCCAGACCTTGGCACACGGCACGGTCGTCTCCACTGTGATGGCCAATCTCGGCTTCAAGATCGCCATGCAGGACGCAGAAATCACCGTGTCGGAAACGGCGGTCGGAGACAGGTACGTCCTCGAGGAAATGAACGCTGGTGGCTTCGTCCTGGGTGGAGAGCAGAGCGGTCACATCGTGATGACAGACCTCGCTGCCACAGGTGACGGAGTTCTGACGGCCTTGCACGTTCTCGCGATCATGGCGAAGACCGGCCGCTCTCTGGCGGATCTTTCGTCATGCGTCGTCAAACTCCCTCAGGTTCTCGTGAATGTCAGTGGAGTAGACAAGGACGCTGTGGCCTCCAGTGATGCGGTGACACGAGCGGTGGAGGAGGCGGAGTCGGCCTTGCAGGGCAAGGGGCGAGTGCTGCTGCGTCCATCGGGAACCGAGCCGGTGGTACGCGTCATGGTGGAAGCGCCGAGTGTCGAGGAAGCACAGCGACTGGCCGATTCCATTGCGGATGTTGTCCGGGTGGATCTGGCCCTGGGCTAAGCCTTCGGGCGGTCGCCGTCCCATGGCTTCTGAGCGCAACGCATCGTTTAGGTGGACCGCTGACGTCAGTGGAACAGGCGTAGTCTTGCCGCCATGTGCGGGATTGTCGGGTACGTTGGGGAAAAGCAAGCCCTGGAGGTCGTGGTAGCCGGGCTGCGTCGCCTTGAGTACCGCGGTTATGACTCTGCCGGCGTTGCGGTGATCAGTGAGGGGCGCCTCGAAGTCCGGAAGAAGGCAGGCAAGCTCGTCAATCTCGAGACCCTCATCGGCCAAGACCCTCTCCCACAGTCCACCACGGGTATCGGGCACACCCGGTGGGCCACCCACGGAGGACCAACCGACCACAACGCACATCCTCATGTCAGTGACGACGGAAGG
>CALKMY010000128.1 GCA_938091275.1 Candidatus Nanopelagicales bacterium
CATCGAACCGGCGCAACCCGGCTGCTGGCTCGATCCCGGTCCCTTCGGGTGCCTGGGCACCGGACCGGGATACGCCTTGGGAACGCACGTTGCCCGCCCGGACTCCCATCCGTGGCTGCTGATGGGCGACGGGGCGGCGGGTTTTTCCTTGATGGACGTCGAGTCACTCGTGCGGCACCGCGTCCCGGTCACCATGGTCGTCGGCAACAACTCCGGCTGGGGCCTCGAGCGTCATCCCATGCGTTTCCTGTATGGCTACGACGTGTTGGCCGATCTACCGCCGATCCGGTACGACGACGTGGTCGCGGCGCTCGGAGGTGCTGGTGAGACGGTGACCGAAGCATCCGACATCGGCCCCGCACTCGATCGTGCACGCACCCACGACGGTCCCTACCTGGTCAACGTGCTCACCGACCCGGAGGTCGCCTACCCGCGCTCGACCACTGGTATCTGACTTACCGTCAAGAACCGAAGGAGGCGCGTTCCACAATCGCGCGGACGATTGTTCCCCGGCCGATTCCCTGTATCCGTTCACCGGATGGCGCGACGTGATCGGCTCCGACCTCAAACGTGATGCGCCTTGCGTCCACGTTC
The DNA here is from genome assembly GCA_938091275.1 of Candidatus Nanopelagicales bacterium. Lineage (GTDB taxonomy): Bacteria > Actinomycetota > Actinomycetes > S36-B12 > S36-B12 > S36-B12. Next base: position 595 of record CALKMY010000128.1, read on the forward strand.
GTGACCGTCGCCCAGGTCGTCACGCGCGCTCCGACGGGAGTCGGCCGCCGATGGGCCACCTCGACCAACACTGCGACACTGGTGCACTCCTGTGCCATCTCCGCATCGACGGCTAGGACCGTGGCGCGTTCCATCCAAGCGATCAACTGCGGTGTCGCGAGAACCGCCACGTCACCGCTGCCCACCGCAATGGCGGTGTCTGCCTCCGTCACCGGCGCGTCGAACTCGCCGCGACGCCCGATCCACGACTGCGGGGGCACAAACACCGTCATCAGTGCCCCCCTAGCGCAAGGACACCAGGGCGTCGCCCTCTTGGACGACCGTTCCCACTTCGACGAAAATCTCCTCGACCAGGCCCGCGTGCTCCGCGAGCACGGGAATCTCCATCTTCATCGACTCCAGGACGACCAGGAGACCCCCGGCGTCCACGCTGTCCCCGGGCGAGACCTCGACGCTGTGCACCGACGCGACCATTTCCGCGTTGATCGTGTGTGCCATAGCTCCTCATGTGCGCCCGCTGAATGTTGGGCTGTGCGGAGCCTACTCCTGATCGTTGCCGGGACGCCGATGAGAGGTATCGGAAACAACCGTTACCCGAATGCGTTCACGTAGGCCCTCGGGTGTCGCAATACCCGCCGAGGCGCGAGCCACGAGGGCTTGTACTCGTCGAACTTCCTGCCGCTGGTGTTCGCACGGTGGGCATTCGGTGAGGTGGACGGCGATCAGGCGATACTCCTCGGCCCCCACTTCACCGTCGATGTAGGCACTCAGAGAAGCCACCACCTGCGAGCAGGGGGTCTCGTGCGGGCGTCCGCAACTCATGATTCCTCACCTCCCCAGGCGCCGACGAGTCCTTGGTTCTTCGCATACTTATCTAACAATCCCCGCAACGCTTTTCTTCCCCGATGGACGCGCGACATCACCGTTCCGACCGGTGAATCCATGATGTCCGCTATTTCCCGGTAGCTGAACCCCTCCACGTCGGCCAGGACGACAGCTGTTCGAAATTCCTCGGGAATCTCGGCCAACGCCGCCGACACGTCATCGTCACCCAACAACTCCAGCGCCTCTATCTCGGCGGATCGACTGCCTCCGGCGGAACGTGTCTCGATGTCCAGCATCTGCGCGTCTCCAAGCTCATCGGTGGGCTGGAAGCGGGGCTGACGTTGAGCCTTGCGGTAGTCATTGATGAACGTGTTTCGCAGGATGCGAAACAGCCATGCCCTCAGGTTGGTCCCCTGCTGGAACGTCCGGTACGCCGCGAAGGCCTTCGCGTACGTTTCCTGGACGAGATCCTCGGCATCAGCAGGGTTGCGCGTCATGCGAAGAGCAGTTCCGTACAACTGATCGAGATAGGGCAAGGCGTCGGTTGCGAAGAGTGTCGACAGTTCCTCGTCCGACAATTCGCGACCCGGATCGCTCGGATCGCACGCATCGCTCGGATCGCTCGGTTCACCCGTCGGATCGTTACCCACCGGCTGTTCGCTCCGGTGGGGGTCCGTTGCGGCGGGGGCTTCAGGCATCGCCCGTCAGCCTACGCACCTTCATCGGTGACCGGGTGGGCTCTCAAACCGGGGTGATGAGATCCAGACCGTCGTTCACTGGGGCGTTGACACGCGTGGATACCGGGTGAAAGTCACGCGAGCCCGACTCCACGCCGTTTCGAGACTGCGCGCAGATGGCTTCCAAGGTGCCCTGTGCATCCTCCAGGTGCGGATCCAGCCATCGTTCCCACCAGGACTTGGGCACCTCCACGGGCATTCGGTCGTGAATGTCTGCCACCGGCCCGACCGCCTCCTGGGTCAGAATCGTGCACGTACGCATCTCCCCGTGGGGCCCTTGCCAGTCGTCGAACAGTCCCGCCATGGCCAGCGGTTCACCGCTGCGAGGATAGATGTAGAACGGCTGTTTCCGTGAGCCGGCGCCTTCGGGGGGCGGGCGCCATTCGTAATAGCCATCCGCCGGAACCACACACCTGCGGCGCCGGAATGCTGCCCGGTAGGAAGGCTTCGTTGCCACCGATTCCGACCGCGCGTTGATCATCCGACTCGCACGTGAGGAATCCGAGGACCACGACGGAATCAATCCCCAGCGGGCAACGGTCAGGCGTCGCGTTCGGTCCTCATCGACAACGATGTACACCTCGGATGTGGGAGTGATGTTGAACCGCGGGGCGAGCTCCGTTGACGGAAGTTCCTCGACTCGACACCAGTCGCCGAGTTCGCTCGCTTCTCGACTTGCCGCATACCGGCCGCACACACCATCTCCTCACAAGCTCTCATCACACGAGAGAGCTGGGTACGTTCAGAAAAGAGCGCTGGCCAGAGCCGTTCGTGCAGATGCCACGGCTGGATCGTCACCCGCAACCGTGAACAGTTCGACGGTCCGGGTCCGGGCACGCTCGCGATCATCACCCACGGATTGCCGAACGGCGTCGATGAGGCGGGTGAAGCACGCCGACCAGTTGCCCTGCAAGGCCTCGACGTCCGCGGCCATGAGTTGGGCATCGACATCCTCGCCGCTTGAGGCTGACTGCAACGCGGCGACCGGGTCGAGGCCCTCGGTCCGCTCGTATAGATCCACCGTCGCCAGTCCCGCCGCCGCATCGCTGTCGGCCGGTGACTCGTCCAGAATCTTTCGGTACGCAGCCCGTGCAGCCGGCCAATCGCCAGCGTCTATCGCGTCGACGGCCGCATCGAATCGCGGGTCACCGGCATCGAGTTCGGCGTCGACGTCATCGGAGACCTCCTCGCCCTGCACTGCCCCGTCGATTCCCTGGCTGGCAGCGATCTCGAGAACCTTGTCGATGGCCTGACGCAACTGCGATTCCGGGAGAGCCCCTTGGAACAGCGGTGCCACTTGTCCACCGATGACGGCGAAAACCGATGGGATCGATTGGACTTGGAAAGCAGCAGCGATCTGTTGTTCTGCATCGACGTCGACCTTGGCAAGAATCCACCGCCCGGCGTATTCGGCAGCGAGTTGCTCCAACAGCGGCGATAACTGCTTGCAGGGTTCGCACCACGTGGCCCACAGATCCAAGATGACCGGCACCGTCATGGATCGATCCATAACTTCGGCCTGGAAGTTGACCGCGGTTGCAGTGATGATCAGGCCCGCGGGTGCTCCCTCTACGGCCGCATCGGTCTTGCGCTGCTGATCTTTTTGCGCCGCGATGGCGCCGAGGTCTACTGCCCCGGCGAAGTTAGGAGTGCTCACGCGCCCATTGTGGCGCATGGGCCCACGGCACGGAGCCGATACCCGGTTCGGCTCAGGGCTAGCGCTCGGCTCCCTGGGACCCGGGCCTACAACCCGGGCGCACGACACGGACTTAAGACCCTGCGCCTGACCCCATCTCGTGGACCAACGCCTCGGCTGCCCCGTGTACATCCACCTCACCGTGGGCAACCGCGCTGACCGAATCCTCGAAGGCTGACGTCGAGGAAGCGGCTTCGATACGCGAGCGCACCATTCCCACAGCGGTCGCAATGACCTCCTCCCGGGCACGGGCCATGCGCCGGCGCTCGAGTTCACCGTGATCGACCGCCCACGCGCGATGATCAGCAATCGCAGCCACGATGTCGTCGATTCCGGTGTCGGTGCTGGCGATGGCCGTGAGCACCGGCGGCGTCCACGCCTCGACTACGTCATCTGCTTCGCTCTTCGCGTTCTGCTGGCTTATCGCGGTCTGCTGGCTCGTCGCAAGCGAGATCATCTGCCGCAGATCCCGGGCCGTTGTCTGGGCTCCCTCGCGGTCGGCCTTGTTCACCACGAACAGATCCCCGATCTCCAAGATTCCGGCTTTTGCCGCCTGGATTCCATCTCCCATTCCCGGTGCCAGCATGACGATGGTCGTGTCCGCTGCAGCGGCCACCTCCACTTCCGATTGGCCCACACCCACCGTCTCCACCACGACGACGTCGAATCCGGCGGCGTCGAGAACTCGCAGGACGTGTCCGGCCGCGGCCGCCAGTCCGCCGAGGTGACCGCGTGAGGCCATCGATCGAATGAAGACGTTCTCATCCGAGGAGTGCGACTGCATGCGGATC
>CALKMY010000129.1 GCA_938091275.1 Candidatus Nanopelagicales bacterium
GACGAGCCGCTCGTGGAGATTTCCACCGACAAGGTCGATACCGAGATTCCCGCTCCCGTGTCGGGAACACTCGCGGCGATCGCTGCCGACACCGACGCCACCGTGGAGGTGGGTGCGGAGATCGCTCGGATCTCCACCGGAGCCAGCGCACCGGCACCAGTAGCACCCGCACCGGCCGCACCCGCACCGGCGGCACCGGAAGCGAGCGCTCCCGAGGCTGGTGCCCCGGACGCCGATTCCTCCGACTCGAACGCCGGTGCGTACGTCACGCCCCTGGTCCGTCGCCTCGCCGCCCAACACGACATCGATCTCTCGACCGTTACCGGTAGCGGCGTTGGCGGCCGCATTCGCAAAGCCGATGTTCTCGCTGCCGTGGAGGCGCGCGGTGGCACCACAGCGCAACCGGCACAACCCTCACTACAACAGCCGGCATCACCAGCGGCCGCTCCGGCAACGAGCAGCGCACCTCCATCCGCACAGACAGCACCGGCATCACCGCCGACGACCGCCGAACCATCCGCGCTGCGCGGGCGCACCGAGAATCTCAGCAGGCTGCGCCGAGTCATCGCCGAACGCATGGTCGAGTCGCTGCAGACGTCCGCTCAGCTGACCACCGTGGTTGAGGTGGATGTCACCCGCATCGCTACCCTCCGCGGTCGGATCAAGGCCGACTTCGAGTCACGCGAGGGCGTCAAACTGTCGTTCCTTCCGTTCTTTTGCAAAGCTGCCGTCGAAGCGCTCAAGGTGTACCCGCAAATCAACAGCTCCATCGACATGGACGCAGGCACCATCACCTACCACGAGTCTGAGAACCTCGGCATCGCCGTTGACACCGACCGCGGACTCCTCGTTCCCGTCGTCCGCGACGCAGGTGATTTGAACATCGCCGGTATCGCGCGGCGGATCGCCGACCTCGCCGAACGCACCCGCACCAACAAGGTCGGACCCGACGAACTCTCCGGCGGCACGTTCACCGTGACGAACACTGGAAGCCGTGGCGCCTTGTTCGACACTCCCATCATCAACATGCCGCAGGTCGCCATCCTGGGGACCGGCTCGGTCGTCAAGCGGCCGGTCGTCATCAGCGAGGGTGGGCAAGACGTCATCGCGATTAGATCGATGGTCTACCTGTCTCTCTCCTACGACCACCGGATCGTCGACGGCGCCGACGCCGCTCGATTCCTCAGCACCATCAAGTCTCGCCTGGAGGAAGGCGCGTTCGACGCCGAGCTCGGTGCGTAGCGCTCCGTAATGTTCATCACCGGCATCTGGTTCGTCGGGTCGATGGTGGGCATCATCCTCGTCGCACGCTTCGCTCTCTACATCCCCGCGCGAAAATTGGCGCACGCCGGTGGGCTCTCGCACTCAGGAACCGGCCAATTGCTGGGTTACCTCACCAGCGCACCCGAACTCGTCGCCACGGTCTTCGTCGCTTCCACCGGACTGTTCACCGTCGTCAGCACGAACATCCTCGGCAGCAACATCATCAACACACTGCTCGCCACCGTCGCCGCGGTGCTGTTCGGTCAATTGCGTCGGATAACCGGCTCACGATTCCGGTTCGAGCAGGCGGTGGTCGCCGGCAGCATCGTCGTGCCCGTGCTGCTGCTCGTCACCAGCCAAGACAGCGCCCTTTGGAGCGGCATTGCCCTCGGCGCCGGGTACATCGCCTACATGCGCGTCATGCGCTCACGGCAGGAAGCGTCCGGGCCGTCGCAATCTGAGAGCGCACAGAAACCGTGGAGCGGACCCCGCTCGCACATCATGGTGCAGATTCTGATCGTGATCGCCGGGCTCGTCGGTCTGTACTTCCTCGGTGACGTCCTCGGTGATTCGGTATACGAACTTGGTGTTGCCTTCGCCGTTCCCGCCGTCATTCTCGGCGCTTTGACGGCTGTCGCAACGAGCCTGCCCGAACTCACGACGTTCTTCTCTTCCTTCGCCGCGCACCGCAAAGCCGGCACCGACGGAAACTCTGAAGTGGTGCACAACCTGATGGCGAGCAACGTCGTCAATCTCCTCGTGGTCCAGGCAGTAGGCGTCGTGGCCTACACCGTTTTCGCCTAGCCCGAACAAGCCGCACGCCGACAAGCCCACGGGGCCGTTATGCGACATGCTTAGGGCATGAAAATCGCCATCACCGGAGCGTCAGGACTCATCGGATCGGCCCTGGTGCCCCACCTGAGGGCCCGCGGAGACGACGTCATCCGCCTCGTTCGACGCCCCGCCACCGCCCCCGATGAGGCGTCTTGGGACCCCAACGCCGGGACCGTCGATCTCGAGGCACTCGCCGGAGTCGAGGCCGTCGTTCATCTCGCCGGTGCCGGAGTGGGCGACCACCGCTGGAGCGATGACTACAAGAAGCTGATCCTGGATTCGCGGGTGTACGGCACCCACACCATCGTGCGTGCGATGACCGAACTTGACCTTCCGCCCCGTGCGTTGATCGCCGGGTCGGCCATCGGGTGGTACGGCGACACCGGTGACCACGCCGTCGACGAATCAGCACCGGCCGGGACCGGCTTCCTCGCCGACGTGGTGCGCGCCTGGGAAGCCGCCGCCGAACCCGCAATCGCCGCAGGCATCCGGGTGGTCCATGCCCGCACCGGACTCGTCGTGAGTGCGCCCGACAGCACGGTGGGACCCCTGGTGTCCATCCTGAAAGTCGCGGTCGGCGGGACGTCCGGTGGGTCCGGGGGTGCGTTCGGCCCGCTCATCCCGTCCGTCCGATTGAACCTCGCTGGCCGCCTCGGCCCGGGAACTCAATACTGGTCGTGGATCTCGCTGCGCGATGAGGTCAACGCCTTGACGTTCCTGATCGACAACGACGACATCAGCGGGCCCGTCAACCTGACCGGCCCCACCCCGGTCACGAACGCCGAGGTCGCCGAGGCCTTGAAGCAGGAGATCGGTCGCGCCTGGCTTCCACCGATTCCAACGTTCGCCATCAAGGCGCTGCTCGGTGAATTCTCGATCGAGGTGCTCGGCTCCACCCGGGTTCTGCCGTCGGTCTTGACCGAGGCGGGTTTCTCCTTCCAGGACACCACCGTCGAGTCAGCGATACGCACCGCACTCGAGAGCTTCTAGCCGATGACGCACCATGACGTCGTCATCGTCGGTGCCGGGCTCGCGGGTTTGGCCGCGGCCCGGGAACTGGCGATTCAC
>CALKMY010000130.1 GCA_938091275.1 Candidatus Nanopelagicales bacterium
CGCCACAGGTCGAGGACTTCCTCTCGATCGCCCACGAAAGACGAGCAGCGACGCGGGCTCATCCGCAAACGATCGGCCAGACCCGCCCGCGAGGCAGGCGTGGTTCCGACCGGGACAAGGTTCGCCCCCACGTACACCACCGAATGCAGGGCGTCGTCGTCCAGGTAGCCCCAGATGTCACCGCCGAGTCGCCACGGGTCGAGCCCGGCGCCCCGCACCCGGGCGTCCAGGAAGCAATTCGAGACCGGATCGGCCCGCAGCAGAGACTCCAGCGGGCCCAGGTCGGCGGAGGTGAGTTGTCGGACGTAACCGACGAGCGACTTCTCCCCGTCAGCGAAGGTGGTCACCTGAGGAATCTAGACGGTTTCCACCACAACAGGGCCGCTTTCACCTTCCATCTGTTCGGCCAGGCGCATGGCTTCTTCGATCAACGTCTCCACGATCTGGGACTCGGGCACGGTCTTGATCACCTCGCCCTTGACGAAGATCTGGCCTTTGCCGTTGCCGGAGGCAACGCCGAGGTCGGCGTCTCGAGCCTCGCCCGGTCCGTTCACCACGCACCCCATGACCGCGACGCGCAGCGGAACCTCCATGCCTTCGAGGCCGGCGGTGACTTCCTCGGCCAGGGTGTACACATCCACCTGGGCTCGCCCGCACGATGGGCACGAGACGATCTCCAGCCCGCGTTCGCGCAGGTTCAACGACTCGAGGATCTGCAGGCCGACGCGGACCTCCTCGATCGGTGGCGCAGACAGCGACACCCGGATGGTGTCGCCGATGCCGCGGGACAGCAGTCCTCCGAAGGCGATGGCGGACTTGATCGTTCCCTGGAAGGTCGGCCCGGCCTCGGTGACCCCCAGATGTAGTGGGTAGTCGCACTGTTCGGCGAGCTGCATGTAGGCCTGCATCATGACCACCGGGTCGTGGTGCTTGACGGAAATCTTGATGTCGCGGAAATCGTGCTCCTCGAACAGCGAGCACTCCCACAGCGCCGACTCCACGAGCGCTTCCGGCGTCGCCTTCCCGTACTTCTCCATCAAACGCTTGTCCAACGAGCCGGCGTTCACGCCGATGCGAATCGGGGTGCCGCAGTCGGCAGCCGCGCGCGCGATCTCCCCCACCTTGTCGTCGAACTGCTTGATGTTGCCCGGGTTGACGCGCACTCCCGCGCAACCGGCATCCAGCGCAGCGAACACGTACTTGGGCTGGAAGTGGATGTCGGCGATGACCGGGATACCGGACTTCTTCGCGATGATCGGGAGCGCTTCTGCATCGTCCTGCGAGGGCACCGCCACCCGCACCACCTGACACCCCGCCGCAGTCAACTCTGCGATCTGCTGCAGCGTGGAGTTCACGTCCGCGGTGACGGTCGTCGCCATGGACTGCACGGATACCGGCGCATCGCCGCCGACCAGCACCGGGTGGCGGTCGTGGCGCAGCAGGAGCTGACGCGAGGCTCGACGAGGCGCCACCACGGGGGGCGGAGCAGAGGGCATTCCTAATCCGATGGACACGACCCCATTATTGCCTCTAGCCGAGTCGCCGGCGATCCGACCAACACGCCCCATCGCGCCCTGTCAGCGTCTACGGTGGAATCACCTGACTCCGACCGTGAAGGCCATCATGAAGCGACTCCTCATCCCGGCACTGCTCGCATCCTCGGCGTTCGTGCTCAGCGGCTGCCTCGACGTCGACGCCGACCTCTCGGTCAACGAAGACGCCACGGCGACCGGCGAGATGACTATCGCCATCTCCAGCGAGATATCCGGCCTGCTCGGCTTGGGGTCGGGCGTCGACCTGGTCGATCAGCTCAAGCAGGGGATGCTGGACGGCGCGGAGGGGGTCGAGGATCTGGATTGCGAGCCCGCAGAGCAGGAGAACGCGGTCGCCATGGTCTGCTCGTTCGAGAATCAGGTCTTCGATCAGGCGGACGACATCTGGAACATCTACGCCAGCGACGACAAAACCGTCACGTTCTATTCCAGTTCCGGAGAGCAAGCAGCCGAAGAAGACGCCGGCTTTCTCGACGATCTGGTGGATTTCGACTTCGGTGGGTACCAAATCGATGTCGAGATGCCCGGCCCGATCATCAGTGTCGATGGCACCAACGTGGATCAAACATCCGACACCAGTTTCCGCATTGAGGCCGGACTGAACGACAGTTTCGAAGCCGTCGTCGTGTCCGAGGACGGCTCGAGCAGCTTCCCGTGGGTCTTGTTGATCGTGGTCGGCGTCGCCGTGCTCGCGGTCATCGCCCTGGTCGCCTTCCTCATCGGCCGCTCGCGGTCCTCTGGCGGCTCCGACGCGAATGACCCGAATAACTCCATGGACGGCACTTCCGTCATGGACGACGCAGATCGCGCACAACCGGAGCTGATGGCGGCGACGCCCGCGCTCGACTCGTCTACTCCCCCACCCGCGGTGGAGGCATCACCCGTGCCGCAGGCCATCGAATCCGGCGATGCCTCTAGTGATGACGCCCACGGCGATGACAACTCGAGCGATGACGCTTTGGGCGATGACAGCTCGGACGACAATTCGAGCGACGACGCTCCGGCGGACACGGCAGACGATTCGCCCGGTGATTCGCCCGCCGACGACAACGGTGGATTCGCATCGGACGACAACGACAACGGCGGCGGAAGTTTCGGGTCCGACGACAACGACTGATCGTCGGTTACCGGGGGGCTAACTCAAGGTGATCGGCTTGACCAGGTCGGCCCAGATGACCACCAGGCCAACACCGAGCAGTACCGCCGCCACCACGTAGGCGACGGGCAGAAGTCGAGCGGTATCGACCGGCCCGGGGTCGGGTTTGCCGCGCACGCGCGCGATGAATCTCTTCACTGATTCATAGAGCGCTCCTGCGACGTGTCCGCCGTCGAGCGGAAGGATCGGCAGCAGGTTGAACAGGAAGAGGAAGAGGTTCAACGACGCGGCGAGGCCGAGGAACGTGGCGACTTTGGCGGTCACCGGTTGCTGCATGGCCGCGATCTCGCCGCCGAGCCTGGACGCACCGACGACCGACACCGGGGAGTTAATGGACCGGTCGCCGCCCCCGATCAATGTTTCGTC
>CALKMY010000131.1 GCA_938091275.1 Candidatus Nanopelagicales bacterium
CGAGGCCGAAGAGCAGGGGGTCTTTCATGTTGTCGCGCGCGATGGTGTCGCGAAAGCCGACTTCGGTCGGCTGGTCGCAGGGGAGTTCGACCTCGACGCGGGACTCATCGACGACGTCCGTGTGGATGGCCCCGACCGAGACCTGTCGCTGCGAAGCGATCGACTCGCGCACCTGACCGGCACCCCGATGCCGTCACAGGCCGAGGGGATCGCTCGTGCTCGCGAGCGTGGCAGCTTCTAAGGAGTCTGCAGCACGATTTTGCCGATGACGTCGCCGCTATCGAGCGCTGTGTGAGCAGCACCGGCCTCGGGCATCGGCATCACGCGATCCACCACGGGTCGCACCTCGCCGTTCCCGACCCAGGACCACACGTGCTTTTCGACTTCCCGGCAAATGGTCGCCTTCTCGCTGTCCGGACGACGACGCAAGCTCGTCCCGAACAGGCCGACGTTCTTCGCCGTCATCTGTGAGAGGTCCAGTTCGGTGGCGACGCCACCCTGCATGCCGATGGTGACCTGCCGTCCGTTGCGGTTGAGCGCGTCGATGTTCCGCATGAGGTACTTCGCCCCCATGTTGTCGAGGATCACGTCGGCGCCTCGACCGCCGGTCGCGTCCTTGATCGCCTCAACGAAATCAACGTCGTTGTAGTTGATGCAGATGTCGGCGCCGAGTTCTGAGCACGCGTCGAGTTTGCGCTGGCTCCCGGCGGTCACGGCTACCTTCGCGCCGAGGACGCGGGCTATCTGGATGCCCATGGTGCCGATTCCGGAGCCGCCGCCGTGAATCAAGAGCACTTCGCCTTCGCGAAGCGCAGCGACGTGCACCAGGTTGCTCCACACCGTGCAGGCGACCTCCGGGAGCGCACCGGCGGTCACGATGTCGACGCCCTCCGGGACGCTCATCACCTGGCCGATGGGAACCGCGACGCGGGTCGCGTAGCCGCCACCGGAGAGCAGGGCGGTGACGCGTTCGCCGATGCGGTCGAGGGTCAGCGCCGCCCCGACCGAGGCGATGGTGCCCGAGCACTCCAGGCCGATGATGTCGCTCGCACCGGGAGGTGGCGGGTATTTGCCCTCGCGCTGCAGCAGGTCTGCGCGGTTCACCGCGCTCGCCGCAATGTCGATGATGACCTCGTTGGGACCGGGTGTCGGGTCGGGGGCCTTCTCCCACCGCAAGGTCTTGGGTCCGCCGGTCTTGTCCTGCGTGATCGCAAACATCGATCCTCCTGGTCGTCAGGGTCAGTCTTGGGGCGGCTGGCTGCTCAGACGTGCCTTACCGGTGCCCGTTGCTCTCGCTGTTCTGGATCACCACGAGGCGATCACCGTTCTCCAATTGTCGGATCGTGTCGGTGTCGAATCGATGTGCGACACCCGCGCGAATCACTGCAAGGACGATTTGTCCTCGCTCGTCGAGTTGGGTGGGCGAGAGGCCAAGTTCTTCGCGTGTGATGTCGCGTTCCATCACTTCCAGGCCGCGGGTGGAGTCCAGGAGGTCTTCCATGATCTCGCCGGCTGTATTACTGACAACCGACAGGCCCATGAGTCGTCCGGCCGATTCCGCCGTGGGGATGACGTTGTTGGCGCCGGACTGGCGAAGAATCTGGGCGTTCTGTGACTCGCGCACCGCCGCGACGATGGTGCAACTCGGTCGGGCGACCCGCCGCGCGGTGAGCGTGACGAGGACGGAGGTGTCGTCCTCGTCTGTGGCGATGATTATTCGGCCAGCCTTCTCGATAGCCGCGTCCTTGAGGACCTCTTCGCTGCGGGCGTCCCCGATGATCCCGACGAGACCGTCGCGGGTGGCGAGGTCGATGGAGTCGCGATCGGGAGCAACGACGATGATCGAGTTGCCGTCGTGACCGGCGTCCTTGAGCGAGCGTGCGGCGGATCGGCCCTTGACGCCGTAGCCGACGACGATGGTGTGGTCTTCCACGTGCTTCCTCCAATTACGTGTGCGCCACTCCTGCCGGGTGCGCTGGGTGAGCACTTCGATGGTTGTTCCCACGAGAACGATCAGGAATATGAAGCGCAGAGGGGTGATGATGATGACGTTGATGAGTCGAGACGACTGGCATATCGGGGCGATGTCTCCATAGCCGGTGGTCGACAAGCTCACCGTGGCGTAGTAGAACGCGTCGATCCAGGTGAGATCACCGATCTCGCCGTCGTTCACGTAGCAGTCACGAGAGAAGTACACAATCCCGGCGGTCAGAAGCAGCGTGCCAAGTGCGATCGACAGTCGGATGCTGATGTTGCTGATCGGCCCCCACTTGCGGCCGCCGAACAGCAGCAGCCGCTTGCCGGTCTCGGTTAAGGCGCTGCCGGTGCGACGCTCGTCTTTGAATTCGTTGCTGCTCGGCTCAGCGGACATCGTCGCTGCTTTCGCTTGCGTTTCCGCTTGAGTTGGAACCGGTGTTTGCGATACCTCTATCCGCGCGTCGTTCGCGGACGATCAGGGCAATCACGATGGCCACTCCCACGATCGCTACGACACCGGTCACGGCACGCGGTGCACCAAGCAATGTAACGGCTGTGGCGGCCAGGATCGCCATCAGCAGCCACCGCAGGGCGTGTCCGTCATAGGTCGAACTCAGTTTGGCGCCGAGCCAGACGCCGGGAATCTGGCCGATCAATAGCGAGACGACCACCGCGACGCTGATCGCACCGAAGCCGGCGTGCGCGAGCGCACCGACAACCAGCATCGGAACCGCCTGCGTCAGGTCGGTACCGACGAGCACCGACGGCCGCAGCAGCGGATACAACAACAGCAGCGCCGTCACGACGAGCGAACCCGATCCCACGCTGGTGGTCCCCACCAGTACGCCGACGAGGAAACCGAGAACAACGGTCGGCATGACCTTGACCGCGAGTTCGGTTCCTTGCATTTCGGGGGTGATGCCGGTGGCCGCCCGACGCCGACGGGCGATGTATGCCTTGGCGAGCATGGCCGTGAGTGCCAACACCAGCGCGCCCCCGAGCCACACACGAATCGTGTCCTCGGCAGCTTCGGTGTCCAACACACTCGCAAAAATCCACGTCCCGATCAGCACACCGGGAATCGATCCGACGGACAACCACCAGACCATCCGCCAATGAACGGTTCGTGCCCGGATGTGAACCCAGGAGCCGACGGGTTTCATCGCCGCGGATGCGACAACGTCGCTGGACACCGCGGCTGCCGGCGGCACCCCGAACACCAGCACCAGCATCGGGGTGACGAGTGCGGCGCCGCCCATACCGGTCAGGCCCACCAGCAGCCCGGCGAGCAGGCCACCGAAAGCCAAGATCGGATCTATGGAGAGTCCACCGACGACGAGATCGGGCGCGTCCAGCACGTACCTCATTCTATCGTCGAACGAGGGGAACTCCCCGAGGTGTGAGCCGGTCGGCCCAGGGGATCGACGAGTTCCACCACGTCTCCCGCGGCACCGAATCCGGGAGCAATCACCGCGACTGCGTCGGCATTGGCCCAGCCGTGCAGATTCCCAGGCCCACTCGTCGTGAGGGGTGTGGCGCGGACGGGGGTGTCACCGACGCCGTGACCACCGGTATCCACCTGAACCGGGCATAGGACGGTGTCCGCGTCGTAGTTCGGGGGTGGCGCATCCGTCGTCAACGT
>CALKMY010000132.1 GCA_938091275.1 Candidatus Nanopelagicales bacterium
TGACCGTCCGGATAAAGAACCGGAGATACCGGTCGACCGAGACGATGTTTTCCACGTTTTCCGGTGTGAAGCCCAACAGAATCTCGAGTCCAAAGGGCAGCACGAAGTAGGCCAAAGCAGTGCCGGCGAGGAACAACGGAACGGCAACCGCAACGAACGCGATCCCCCACCGCTTCTCGTGTTTGTGCAGCCCAGGGGTCACGAATCGCCACAGCTGATAGAGCCACACGGGCGAGGCCAGAAGTATTCCCGCAACGGCCGCCACCTGGAGTTGCAGGATGAAGGGGTCGGTGACCCCGGTGAGGGCAAGGGTGACGTCGCGCCCCTCTTTCTGGGCCTGTTCCACTGCACCCTCGAAGGGCTGGCTCAGAAGTTCGAAAATTGTGGGGTATGCGATCCAGCCAACCACCATGCCGACAACGACGGCGATCCCCGACTTGACGAGGCGTGTACGCAACTCACGCAGATGTTCGGTAAGCGGCATCGCCGCCTGTTGTTCGTTCCCCTGCTCCTGAACTGCCACAGGGGTGCTTAGCCGTTGTTGGTTTCCGTGGAACGCTCACCAGAATCGTGTTCGACGGGACCAGAGTTTGCAGGGGGCGCATCGCGCGGGGGTGATTCGATCGCACTCGGAGGCGCAGGCGCCTGGGCGGTAGAGCCGGCCGCGGCATCTGCTGAGGTCTCGCTGTCCTCTTCCCCGTCAACAAGACCCTTGGTCTCCGCCTTGAATATGCGAAGAGACCGCCCGAGGCCACGCGCGGCGTCCGGAAGGCGCTTGGCTCCGAAAAGCAAGAGAACCAGGGCGACAATGATGAGCAGTTCTTGCCATCGCAAGTTGGGCATGGTCCGGGCTCCTTCGGTTACGCACGGGTGGAACCGTGCACCCCCATGCTAGCCGGATTGCTGCCGGGAGACGGCAGCCTGGCAAACCAAGCCCCGTACCTCCTCAGGCTCGACAACGGACACCACGCCCCCGTGTCCCATCACCCACCGCACGAGCCAATCCACCGAGGCATAGCGAATTTCCGCATACACACCATCCTTCGGGCCATCGCCCGCACGTTCGGCAGACGCCTCGGGCACCTGCACCACGGGTTCAGAGTCCACGATCCACAGAGCTTCGGGGGCAATGTGAAGCAGCGCGGCGCTCATGTTGTCGGGGTCGCGTCGCAGTGCCGGTGGGCCTTCACCTGCCGGGGTGCTGGGCAGCGGATGGTCGGGCGCTGGCTCGACGCTCACGATCCGGTCCGTCCGGAAGGTTCTGACGTCGTCCGCACGAAAACACCATGCATGGACGTACACCAACCCATCCACGGAGAAACTCATGCGCGGTTGGATGCGACGTCGTTCGATGAGGTCTGCTTGACCAGATGCGTACTCAATTTCCACGACGTTCCCACCGGCTATTGCATCGTCCAGAGTCGCCATGACAGCCGACTGATCGGGAATGGTGATGTCGAGGGTGAGCGACGGTTCGGCGAGAGTTTCCAACTTCACCATCGCCGAGAGGATGGACTCTTGGGCGTAGGCACCGGGAAGGTTGCTGAGCACCCTCAGGCCAAGGTGCAGGGCTGCGACCTCCTCACCGGTCAGTCGGAGAGGCTTCTCCAGGGTAATCGGGTCGAGAACATGGATGCGGTCGTCGTCCCAGAACTGAATATCGACGAGTTGGTCCGGTCCATATCCGGGAATGCCGCACACGATCAACTGCCACAGATCTTTGGAGAGTTGTTCGTTTGAGATCTGAAAATGAGCAGCAGCCTCCGTGATGGTGATCCCATCGTGCGCGCGCAGCCACGGGACGAGGGCCAAGAGCCTGGACAATCGCTCAGACGCAGTTTCGCTCATGAGTGATCGGCCGCCAGTTGTTCGAGACCCTGATGGAAGGCAGAGACCACGTGCTCCGGATAGACCGGATACACGTCCGGTCCCGCGCGCCACAGCAGCGCGAGTGCCCGGCGGGGTGAATCGTGGATAGTGAACACCCGGGCTTGACCGGAACCGTCCGCTCCACTGCCTGTGCGCGATGGCCGACACGTTGGGTGACGACGCAACTCCGCCCCTTGATGTTCCGGCAGGACGAAGCCGATCTCGACGTCTTCCTCGGACTCCTCGGTCCTCGCCGCGGGGGCAGCCGGTCGCTCCGTTGTGCTGGATTCAGCCGTGAGAGTGACCGAGCCCTCGATACGTGACACACGAAAGGTGCGTGCGCTCGTGCGTTCGTGATCCCACCCGCTGAGGTACCAACGGCCATCTTCGGCGTGCAATGACCACGGATCGACACGTCTCGTCGATTGGTCTGCGCCTGGCTTGCGGTAGGAGAAGCGAACGACCTTGCGATCCCGCACGGCACGCATAAGAGGCAGCAGGGCCGCGTCACTGGCGTTCACATGAGCGAAGGTCGGTATCGCTTTCGCATCCGGCGCGAGCGACTGGATCGTCCCCGTCGATTCGAGTTTTCGCACCGCCGTCGTCGCAGTCGCACTCAAGATTGCGTCGTCCCACACCAGCGCCGCCAGATTCAAGGCCATCAGCTCGTCCGCGTCGAAAGTGACATCCCGGTGCACATACTCGGACGTGTCGATCAAGTACCCCAAGACTTCACCGTGAGCATCGGTGACCGTCTTGATGGGTATGCCCATGGACCGCAATTCATCCTTGTCACGCTCAAACATGCGCTCAAAGGCAGTAGTCGTCGCCGTGGGGTCGTAGCCGGCGACGCTGGATTGCACCACCTGGCGTGACACCGGCGTATGAGCAGCCAGAAGAGCGATGACCAGATTCAGGAGACGCTCCGTACGCGTCACCTGCGAACTAGCGGACATCCAAAAGATCGATCACGAAAACCAGTGTGGCGCCAGACAGTCGGTGTCCCGCTCCGGCGGGGCCGTAGGCAAGCTCCGGGGGGATGATCAATTGACGACGCCCACCGACCTTCATGCCGGGGATTCCCTCTTGCCATCCCGCGATGAGCCCCGACAGTGGAAAGACGATCGACTCTCCCCGGTCCCAGGATGCATCGAACTGCTCACCCGTGCTGAAGTCGACGCCCACATAGTGCACCTCGACTGTGTCCGAGGCAGCCGCAACCGCACCGGTACCTTCGACGATGTCTTCCATCACAAGTTCATTCGGCGGTGGCCCGTCGATGAAATCAATCTCTGGCTTTTCGCTCACCTGGTCTCCTCTACGAAGGGTCGTGTGGTTGGTTATCCGGCACCTACACCCAGTAACTCGACGACGAACAGCAGTGTCTCCCCCGGTTCGATTCCCGGCGGTGGCGAATCTCCGTACGCCAGATCGCTGGGAATGAGCAACACGCGCCGCTCACCGACTTGCATACCAGGTATTCCGTCCACCCACCCTTGAATCAACTGCCCCTGCGACAGTGGAAAGGTGGCCGGTGTTCCTCGCGCCCAGGACGCATCGAACAAGGCGCCGGTCGATAGCCCAACGCCGCAATATTCCACGGTGATCAGGTCGTCGAGTGCAGCCACATCACCCGAGCCACCTCGCAACTCGGCTGTTATCAGTTCACCCACGGGCGCGGCGCCCTCTGCCACGTACACCACGGGTACGTCGTCATCGAGAACGGAGACGTCGGACGTGATCGATACCCCTGATGCCGAGTCTGCCGTGATCGGTTCGCCCGGGCTACCGCAATCGGTGACCAGATACGTCTGGGTAGAGGCCGCAGGTGTGGCGGTAGGGGTATCGGGAGACCCCGATGAGCATGCGGATGTCGCGACAAGAACCACGATGGCGGCGCTAAGAAGAACTTTCACCACTGCAGGCTACGCCACTTTCGCCTACATGCTCGCCAGCAGGCGCTCGACCCGCTCGTCCACATTCGCGAACGGGTCCTTGCACAGAACTGTCCGTTGTGCCTGGTCATTCAATTTCAGGTGCACCCAATCAACCGTGAAATCCCGGCGACGTTCTTGGGCGCGTTTGACAAAGTCCCCTCGCAACTTGGCTCGTGTTGTTTGCGGCGGCACCTCTTTTGCCTCGAACACCTCGGCATCGTTAGTGATGCGAGCTGCGAGGCCTTTGCGCTCCAACAGATAGAACAGTCCTCGTTGACGACTGATGTCGTGATACGCGAGATCGAGTTGGGCAATGCGCACGTCATCAAGCGCGAGATCATGCTTCTTCATGTAGCGGTCGAGCAGTCGCTGCTTGATCACCCAGTCGATTTCGGTCTCCACACCACTGAAGTCCTGCGCCTCGACGGCCTTGAGGGCGCGCTCCCACAGGTCCATGATGCGATCGATCATGGGGTCGGCTCTCAAGTCCCGGCGATCAACGTATTGCGCCACCTTCTCGAAGTACTCCGCCTGCATCTGCAAGGCGGTCACCTCGCGACCGTTGTTCAGGGTGACGGTGCGGGTACCCGTTGTGTCGTGGCTGATTTCTCGGATGGCCCGAATCGGGTTCTCGAACGACAAATCTCTCATCACGGCGCCCGACTCGAGCATGCGCAGCACGAGGTCGGCAGCTCCGACCTTCAACATCGCCGTGGTCTCGCTCATATTGCTATCGCCGACGATGACGTGAAGCCGTCGATACAAGTCAGCATCCGCGTGCGGCTCATCGCGGGTATTGATGATGGGTCGTGACCGCGTCGTTGCGCTGGATACCCCCTCCCAGATGTGATCGGCGCGCTGGCTCACGCAGTAGCGCGCCCCGCGCGGCGTGCTGAGGACTTTCCCAGCTCCCGTGACGATCTGGCGCGAAATCAGGAAGGGGATAAATCCCTCAGCGAGAGCAAGAAAATCCGTGGACCGGTCGACGAGAAAGTTCTCGTGGCAACCGTAGGAATTTCCCGCGGAGTCGGTGTTGTTCTTGAACAGATAGATGTCGCCAGCGATGCCCTCTTCTCGAAGTCGCTGCTCGGCATCCACACAGAGCCCTTCCAGGATCCGCTCCCCCGCACGATCGTGAGTGATCAACTGCTGCACGCTGTCGCATTCCGCAGTCGCATACTCAGGGTGGCTGCCTACATCGAGATACAGCCGGGACCCGTTGCGCAAGAAGACATTGCTGCTTCTGCCCCACGCAACAACGCGCCGAAATAAATAGCGCGCTACTTCATCGGGACTGAGCCTGCGCTGTCCCCGGAAGGTGCAGGTGACGCCGTATTCGGTTTCGATTCCGAAGATGCGGCGATCCATGTCTCCACTGTAGGAGTTTCAGGCTCACTACGCAGGGGCTTGCGGGCCCTGCAGCAGGGCCGCCAGAGAATCGCCTTCCACACGGTGGAACAGGCGCCTGGGTCGAGTTCTGTCCAAGATGGCCACTTCAAGGTCATCCGGGCTTAACGTCCGCCGTTCGTCCGTTCCGTGTTGGCCAAGCGCATTCACCGCCTGGCGTAGGGAGGTCTCGAGATCCTGATTCGGCTGCCACGCGGCAGACATCGCCCCCTCAATCGCCTCCGCTGAGCCGCCCATGGCGACGAATCCTCGTTCGTCTGCCACCGAACCGTCAAATGTCAGGCGGTACATCTGGTCTGCGGACTCATCTGCACCGACCTCCGCAACCACGATCTCAACTTCATACGGCTTGGCGGTTTCGGTGAAGATCGAGCCGAGTGTTTGTGCATAAGCATTCGCCAGAGAACGCCCCGTCACGTCACTGCGGTCATACGAGTATCCCCGTAGGTCAGCCAAGCGGATACCGGCAACCCTGAGGTTCTCGAACTCGTTGTATTTTCCGACGGCGGCGAAACCGATGCGGTCGTAGATCTCGCTGATCTTGTGCAGAGCCTTGGAAGGATTCTCTGCGACAAAAATTACGCCCTGGGCGCATTGGACGACGACAACGCTACGTCCCCGGGCGATCCCTTTCCGCGCGAAGTCCGCCTTGTCTTTCATGATCTGTTCTGGTGACACGTAGAACGGAACACTCATGAGGCACCCCCCGGCACGCTCGCCCGGGGTCCGTCAGGACGACCCAGTCGCGCCGCCATCATCTGCTCCACTTCCTGAGCTAGGCGATCCTCGCTGATGGTTTCTACTCCGGAGGCGGTAACGACAGAGACCATCGGGAAGATACGTCGGGCGAGATCGGGCCCACTGGTCGCACTGTCGTCGTCTGCAGCGTCATACAACGCTTCCAGCGCCACGCGAACCGCAGCATCAGTATCGGCCTCCGGGCGGAACAACTTCTTCAACGAGCCGCGAGCAAAGGTGGATCCCGAACCGACTGCGTGAAAGTCATGCTCCTCATACCGCCCACCCGTGACGTCGTACGAGAAGATTCGACCGCGTTCTTCCGCTAGGTCGAAGCCCGCAAACAGCGGCACTACTGCCAGGCCCTGCATGGCCATCCCCAGATTCGCCCGCAGCAGCGAGGACAGGCGATTGGCCTTGCCTTCGAGCGACAGCGGGGTGCCCTCGATCTTTTCGTAGTGCTCGAGTTCCACCTGGAACAGGTGCACGAGTTCGACGGCGAGGCCGGCGGTGCCAGCGATGCCCACAACAGAAAATGCATCACTTTCGAAGACCTTTTGCACATCCCGCTGGGCGATGATGTTGCCCATCGTTGCGCGGCGATCACCGGCCATGACGACCCCGCCGTCACAATCGAGGGCGACAATCGTCGTTCCATGGGGTGCCTCGAGGTTGGCGGGACCACCCGAAGTGGCGGCACCTGTAGATCGGCTCACCCCGGGCTCGTTACCCGAGGCGTTCAGGAATTCCGTGAAGGACGAGGTTCCCACCAGGCCGAACGCAGACGGGAAGTCGTGGCTCACTGCCCGCCCTTTTGCACGAAGGACTTCACGAAGTCCTCGGCATTGGACTCCAGCACACCGTCGATCTCGTCGAGGATTGCATCGACATCGCCGTCGAGGGCGCTGTCGGCTTCTTTCGCGGCTGGTGCCGCGGATTCCTCTTCATGGTGATCGCGGCGATTCGCTCTGCGGTGCTCGACGTTCTCTTGTCCGGCCATAGGACAAGGTTACCCGTCTAGTCGTCCGTTAGCGCGTCGATCAACGAGGCAGCGTCAGGGCTGGCATCCAGAATGTGCGAGACGTGTCCGTGCGTGCCACGGGTGGGTTCCAAAGTAGGCACGCGCAGGAGAGATTCGCGCTGCGGAATGTCGAACACCACCGAGTCCCAGGAGGCAGCGGCAATGGATTCGGGATAGCGCCGCACACACTCGCCGCGAAAGTACGCACGGGTGTCGTGAGGCGGCTGCTGGCGTGCCCGATCGATCTCTTCGTCATCAAACATCCGGACCAGCCGGCCCCGTTGCTCCAATCGAGCCGCGAGGCCTTTGTCACGCCGAATGTCCGCGTATTGCAGATCGACAAGATGCAGACGAGGGTCGTCCCAGGCAAGCCCGTCGCGCCGGACATACCCTTCGAGCAGGCTCAGCTTCGCCACCCAGTCGATCGTGCTGGCAGCACTCGCTCGATCACTCTGTAGGCGGTCGAGGTGATCGCCCCACAGGATCAGGACTTCCTTGGTCTGTTCGTCAAAATCCGCATCACTGCGTGATTGGCAGTAGTTCCACGCGTGCTCAAGGAACGCACGCTGCATATCGATGGCTGTCCACTGGCGTCCCTGTGACACAGCGATGACGTGCGTCAGCGTGGTGTCGTGAGACACCTGGTGCATCTCTCGAACCGGATCCACCGGCATGGCATCGAACGTGTCCAGGTAGCCGTCTTCGATCATGGCGAGAACGATCGCCGTGGTTCCCATTTTGAGAAATGTTGCCGTGTCACTCATGTTGGCGTCCCCGACAATCACGTGCAACCGTCGGTACTTCTCCGGATCAGCATGCGGCTCGTCCCGCGTGTTGATGATCGGTCG
>CALKMY010000133.1 GCA_938091275.1 Candidatus Nanopelagicales bacterium
AGGTGAGGGACGCGTCATGGGTTTGAACTCGCTTGACCACTACAACATCGAAACGACGCTGCCCGAGGAGACCATCGCGTTCTACTGCGATGCACTCGGGTGCACGAATTCACCAGAGTTGAGGCCCGACCTTCCCTTTCCCGGCACCTGGTTGACCCTCAACGGGCACGCCGCAATTCACGTGAACTTCGTCGACAATGATCGAGCCGGCGTCACCGGCTCGATCGACCATGTGGCCTTCGACGGCAGTGACTTCGACGGCATGTGCGAGAAGCTGACGTCGTTGGGCATCGAGTTCGAAACAGCGCAAACGCCCGAGATCAGCCTGCAGCAGATCTACGTGCTCGATCCGAATCAGGTGAAGGTCGAGATCAACATTCGCGGAGAAATCTAGGGCTTCGCGGTAAGCGAGGCTTTGGTCTAGCGCCGCGCTCCTCCGGTTGCGGATGTGTAGAGCGCGCCGAAGGCGAGCGTGGGCACCAGCCATCCGACGAGAAAGACCCAGATTTGCGGTGAGAACTGGTAGGCGATGATGCCGAAGGTGCCTAAGCCGCTGACGATGCCACCAATCAAGGCGAATCTTTTCATGTCAGATCGTTGTCCTCGCGTCGTGTGTGGTGCCAAGCCTGTCAGATGACGGCTTGTTGACAGCAGGGCACGTCAGCGCTCCTGGTGGTTTGTCTCCGACAGCGCCGCGTGCACGCGAACTTCCGGGCCGGCGGGTGTGGAGAAGATCGCGATGGGGATGTCGAGGGCCTCTGCGTGCCGATCGGACAGATGATCGATGGCCTCATTCAGCGCGGGAGGCCGCAGGTAGCCGACCACGTGACCCTCCACTCGGAGCTCGATGTCCGCAATCGCCTTCATTCGGGGATCAATGACCGGATGGGCCCGGGATACGACAAAACGCGGGGGCTGCTCACCGGTGAAATCCAGCGCGGTGAACGAGTCCGCCAATCGCGATTGACCCACGGTCAAGATCGAGTAGTCGGCCGGGTCTGTGGTGAGTTCCCCGATGGGCACCGACTCCAGACGCGGACGGAGTCGACGGCGGAAGGGCCACATGGCGATCCTCTCCGGCGGCGGCGACAGTCGCCGGCACTCTAACGGCCCGTCGCGCTGAGGGCAGGGGCAGAACGCCCGCGTGGGGCTGGGGCGCTCATCGCCGTGATTCCCGACGGAGGCCCTGGCCTTATGTCGCATTTGTGTCCCAGAAAAGTGGGATACATGTCACACACCAAATGTCCGAAATGAAAAGAATCGCCACAGGTGGCCGCGAAGCGATCGTGGTCGACTGCTGGTCGCACTCACAGCACTCGTGCTGACCACCCACGTCAGCGCGATGGGCTGCGTCCACCACCCCGGACGACGTGAGAATCGTCGCCGGCGGGCGTGCGCCCAGGGGAGTTGCGCCGGTTGGAACGAGAACCGGGGCAGCGTCGACCTGCGCTGTGACCCCGGCGCCCCGCGACCGGGCCGAGCAAGAAGGTCATGTGACCACAACGCCACACCGTTGGACCCGTCGAACAACCGCACTGATGACGAGCCTGATCGCCATCCTCTTCGTTCCCGCTCTCGTTGCCGGCGCCAACGCCGTCGGCCGCGTGCCCGTCCCATCCGCTATTCCGGTGACGGCTCAGGCACCCAGCCACTTCGCCAACGTTGCCCGTCAGCGCCTGGGGGCCCGCGACTCGATGACCGGTCCCGCGCGAGCCGCCTCCGTCACCTACCAGCGAGCCCGCGTCCGGAAAGCCATGCTCCACTTCACCACCCACTCGACAGCGACACGTGACATGCGGGGCGTGGAGCCGAGCCTGTATCGAGGTCGGTTCTTCAAGGCATCGAAGGAAAGCATCCGGCGATGCATCGTCAAGCGGGAAAGCGAAGGTCAATACGACGTTCGCGGTGGCGGTGGTAATCGCTACTTCGGCGCGTACCAAATGTCCGACGCCCTCGCCGACGGTGCCACCCACATGATGCTGAAGGAACACAAGAAGATTCTTGGTAAGAAAAAGGCCCGCTCCCTGATGAAGCAGTTGAGGGCGACACCACCCAACGCATGGCCGCGCTACTGGCAGGACGCCGCCTTCAGCACCGTCTACAACTGGAAGTCACCCGGTTCGGGTGCACGCCACTGGGCCGGCGGTCGCTGGCACTGCTGAGGACGCGAGCGCCCAATAGGCTCCCACCCGTGTCGTCGCCGAAAGGTCTCATCGATCGCCGACCTCACCTCGATGTCGAACACATCCTGGGAGACCTCACCCCACCTCCACACTTCCGCGACGCCAGTTTCGACACGTACGTCCCCGGCGACCCGACCCAGGAGGCGGCACTCACGGCCCTGCGTTCCTTCGCCGGCCGCATCGACGCTCCCCGCTCAACTCGGCGAGGGCTGTTCCGTCGTTCGTCCGCGCCCGCCGGTCGCGCCGGGGTGTACCTCGACGGAGGGTTCGGCGTGGGAAAAACCCACCTGCTCGCGTCACTATGGAAAGGCGTCGAAGGACCGAAGACCTACGGGACCTTCGTGGAATACACCAACCTCGTGGGCCTGTTGGGCTTTCGACGAGCAGTCGAGGTGTTGAAGAACAACCGCCTCGTCTGTATTGACGAGTTCGAACTCGACGATCCGGGGGACACCGTGTTGATGTCGACCCTGCTCGGCGAGCTCGTCGACTCCGGCGTGTATCTCGCGGCGACCTCCAACACGCTTCCCGAAAAACTCGGCGAAGGACGCTTCGCCGCCGAAGACTTCCTGCGCGAGATCCAGGGACTGTCGGCACATTTCGACGTACTGCGCATCGATGGTGAGGACTATCGACACCGTGGCGCCCCCGAAGCACCCGAACCCTGCACCGACGAACAGGTGCGCGATGCCACCGAGCACACCGAAGGCGCCACCCTGGACCACTTCCTGGACCTGATCAGGTTCCTGCCAGAGGTGCACCCATCGCAATACGGCGCTCTCGTCGACGGCATTCCCCTGGTGGGCCTGGAGGAGGTCCGCACCCTGAACGACCAAGCTCAAGCGTTGCGGCTGGTCGTGCTGGTGGATCGGCTGTACGACCGGGACGTGCCGGTCGTCGCCAGCGGCGTACCGCTCGATGCACTGTTCTCGACACAGTTGCTTGCCAGCGGGTATCGAAAGAAGTACTACCGCGCGATCTCACGCATCGTGGCGCTGGCGCGGCAGGGCCGCGAGCGCA
>CALKMY010000134.1 GCA_938091275.1 Candidatus Nanopelagicales bacterium
GGTCACCGTGAACGTTGCCGTGCCGCAGAACATGACCGACGAGCAGCGCGACGCCCTGCAGACGTATGCGGATCTCGTGGCAGGTGAGGACCCCCGCAGAGACTTGAGCGCACTGGCGGGAAATTCCAATGGCTGAGCAACGAGAGTCGTTCTCGGTCGCAAGTGACGCTCCCGTGTATGCGATCTCCATCGCCGCGGAATTGGCAGGGCTCCATCCGCAAACCCTGCGTCAGTACGACCGAGCAGGTCTTATCAGCCCGACCCGGGTGGGTGGACGCAATCGCTTGTATAGCGGGCAAGACATTGTCCGACTGCGCGAGATCGCTCAACTGTCTGCCGAGGGCCTACCCCTCGAAGGTATTCGACGAGTGCTCGCGCTCGAAGAAGAAGTACGCGAACTACGCCGCCGACTCGAGGAGTTTCGCGCAGATGCTTCGTCACGCGCCCTCGTCGTCTGGCAGCCGCATAGACGACAGCGTCGCCGCTAGTCACTCTGCGCCATTCGATTCACAGAAAGGACACAACCATGGACATTCAATTCACCACGAAAGCCCAGGACGCACTCGGCGCCTCCGTGCGCATCGCGGCCAGCAACGGCAATTCACAGGTCCAGCCGATTCATCTGCTCGACTCACTTCTGCAGATGGGACCGGGAATCGCGACCGCGTTACTGGAAGCGGTGGGGGCAGACACGACTGCCCTGACCCGTGATGCACGAAACGCCGTGCAGGCACTGCCGTCCGCTCAGGGCAGTTCCGTCGCGCAGCCGACGTTGAACCAGTCGGCCTTGAAGGTGCTGAACGCGGCGCAGAGTCTGGCCACAGAGCGCGGCGACGAGTACGTCAGCACGGAGCACCTGCTGATCAGCCTCGCCCAGGCAGGTGGCCCCGGAGTGAGCGACATGCTCGCCGCGGCGGGGGCGACGGGTCCCGCACTCTTGGAGGCCCTGCAGGAGATTCGTGGGTCTGCGCGCGTGACGAGCCAGGACCCAGAGAGCACGTTCCAGGCGCTGGAGAAGTACGGCGTAGACCTAACGGCTCGTGCACGTGAGGGCAAGATCGACCCCGTCATCGGCCGCGACAACGAAATTCGACGCACGATTCAAGTTCTCTCGCGTCGGACGAAGAACAACCCCGTGTTAATCGGTGATCCCGGAGTGGGAAAAACCGCTGTTGCCGAAGGCCTGGCACGCCGCATTGTCGAAGGCGATGTCCCCACATCCCTGGCAGGCAAGACGCTCATTGCGCTGGACCTGGGGGCGATGGTTGCTGGCGCGAAGTACCGCGGCGAGTTCGAAGAACGATTAAAAGCTGTCCTCGATGAGATCAAGCAATCCGACGGTCAAGTAATCACTTTCATCGACGAACTTCACACCGTTGTCGGTGCGGGCACCGGCGGCGACTCGGCGATGGATGCCGGAAACATGCTCAAGCCCATGCTTGCTCGAGGCGAACTGCGCATGATCGGTGCGACAACACTCGATGAGTACCGCGAGTACGTCGAGAAGGACGCCGCACTCGAGCGACGGTTCCAGCAAGTGCTCGTCGACCAGCCGTCCGTGGAGGACACCGTCACGATCCTTCGTGGGATCAAGGAGAAGTACGAAGCTCATCACAAGGTGGTGATCTCCGATTCAGCACTCGTGGCGTCGGCCACCCTGTCCGACCGCTACATCACCTCACGCTTTCTTCCGGACAAGGCGATCGACCTTATGGACGAGGCCGCGAGTCGCCTACGGATGGAGATCGACTCCTCGCCGGTAGAGATCGACGTACTGCAACGGCAGGTCGATCGACTTCGCATGGAGGAACTCGCGATCTCGCAAGAGACAGACGAGGCATCCAAGGAGCGACTCGAAAAGATTCGTGCGGAGATCGCCGACAGGGGAGAAGAACTACTCGGCATGCGTGCACGATGGGATGCGGAGAAGCAAGGCCTCGATCGAATCGGCGAAATCAAAGTCCTTATCGACGACCTCCGAGCGGTCGCAGACAAAGCACAACGCGAAGGCGACTTCGAGCAGGCCTCACGAATCTTGTACGCGGAGATTCCAACGTTCGAAGAGGAACTCGAGAAAGTCACTCGGGAGACGAACGAGCGTGAAGCCACCATGGTGAAGGAAGAAGTCACCGCCGACGACATAGCCGAGGTGGTGGCCGCGTGGACGGGTATTCCCGCAGGTCGCCTCCTGGAAGGCGAGACGCAGAAACTTCTTCGGATGGAGGAAGAACTCGGACGCCGCGTGGTCGGTCAGTCCGAAGCAGTTCGGGAAGTATCCGATGCCGTGCGGCGCTCACGGGCCGGCATTGCCGATCCGAATCGACCCACCGGCTCCTTCCTCTTCCTCGGTCCCACGGGTGTGGGCAAGACCGAACTAGCCAAGGCACTCGCGGAGTTCCTGTTTGATGACGAGCGCGCGATGGTGCGCGTCGATATGAGTGAGTACTCCGAAAAGCACTCGGTTGCCAGGCTCGTCGGTGCCCCTCCGGGGTACGTCGGTTACGAACAAGGTGGGCAACTCACGGAGGCTGTGCGTCGCCGTCCCTATTCGGTGATTCTGCTCGACGAAGTGGAGAAAGCTCACCCGGAAGTCTTCGACGTGTTGCTTCAGGTTCTCGATGACGGCCGTCTCACCGATGGGCAGGGTCGCACGGTGGATTTCCGAAATTCAATCATGATCCTCACGTCCAATATGGGTTCGCAGTTCTTGATTGACACAGACGTACCGTTCGATGAGCGCAAGGATCAAGTGCTCACTACTGTCCGGCAGCAGTTCCGGCCGGAGTTCTTGAACCGACTCGACGCGATGGTCATGTTCAATCCGCTGGATCGTGAAGAGTTGATGCGTATCGCTCGGATCCAAATCGAGCAGCTCCAGCGACGTTTGGATGAGCGCCGCATTTCGATCGAGCTGACCGAGGAAGCCCAACAGTGGTTGGTCAACGCCGGATTCGACCCGATCTACGGCGCCCGACCCCTTCGACGGCTGGTGCAAACAGCGGTCGGCGACAAGCTGGCGGTGGCGATCTTGTCAGGTGACATCAAAGACGGTGATTCCGTGACCGTTGGGGCTGACCCCGATGGGTCGGGCCTGAGTCTTCAGGCCTAGGGGCAACTTGTCTCGGCCGAGGGCAATGCTTCTGTGCCGAGGGCGATGTCTCTGCGCCACAAGCAACAGCGGTGTCAGGGTTGATGGCGCTGGGCTGGGCGTTTGCGCAGACCCGCAGCGTGCAGGGCTCGCACGATCGTCCGAGAGTCCACCGGCTGCGCTCCCTCCGCGATGGCGCAATCCCTCAGTTCGTCGGTGATGTCGTAATGGTCGCCACCGAAGGAGCGCTCGGGTAGCGCCAGGCGAGCGGCGAATGCGTGAAGCTCATCGAGAGAGGCGTCGCTGATCAAGTGCGCCCACAGCCGACCGCGCCAGGGCCACACCGCGGAGTCGACCAGGATCGTCATGAAGTTAACCCTGCCGACAGTTGATCGAGTGCTTGTTCGAGGACCGCGGGCTGCTTGCAGAAGGCCCATCGCACATAGGGGAGTCCGACGGTCGGGTCGTCGCACAGGAGTTGGTGCGGGATCGCAATGACCTTGGCTCGATGCGCGGTGTCGCGACAGAAGGTCGCGCCATCGTCGTATCCGAGTGGCCGCACATCGGTGGTAACGAAATAGGTGCCTTGGGAGGGGACGACACCGAGGCCACAACGGGCAAGCCCATCGCTGAGCAAGTCCCGCTTGTGGGCGAGGTCCCGTCGAAACTCGGTGAAGTAGGTGTCCGGAAGACGAAGACCGTGGGCGATCGCATACTGAAACGGTCCCCCCGAAACAAACGAGAGGTGCTGCCGCACAGCGGACACTGCACGAATGAGCTCGTGGGGACCGTAGGCCCAACCCACCTTCCACCCGGTGAACGAAAACGACTTTCCACCCGATCCAATGGTGACCGTCCGTTCCCACATTCCCGGCAGCGTGGCGATCGGTATGTGGTGATGATCGTCGAACCACAGGTGCTCGTAGGCCTCGTCGCTGATGACGAGCAGGTCATGCTCAATGGCCACCTCGGCTACCGCTTCGAG
>CALKMY010000135.1 GCA_938091275.1 Candidatus Nanopelagicales bacterium
GCCTGCGCCGACCGCGAGATCGATCCACACGTAGCCGCGATCGATCTCGAAGAGCACCGGAACAATCGAGTAGATCGTCGAGTAGTCACCCTGACCGACGTCCCGCACGTCGTCTGCGCGATCCGCCCGCACCAGCAGCGCATCACCGATGGTGAACCCACATGCCGCGGAGTCCGTTCCAAACAACGGCTGGAAAGTAATCGGATCGCGGACGGTTGTCAGATACGGAAGGACCGGGATGGAGTAGCCAGGATTCATGGCTGTCCGGTCACCGGCGGATGCGAGGACGTACTCCACTCCCGTGTCCTGAGTTGCTTCCAGCAATTGGGCAAGAAAATCGAAAACAACCGTGGATGATCCGAACAATGTCGGTCGGCACTCCCAGGTCGTTGCTTCCTGAATTGCGACCACATCGGGAGCATCCGCCGCCAGCTCCGCTGCCAGCAGGGGTGCTCGACGTGAGAAGTCGGTGGCCGCTACCTGCTCCCACATCAGTTGAGCCGCCGCAGGCATATCGGGTAGCAACTCCAAGGCCGAGCCGACATCGGCGCCGAGGTAGACGTTTCGACTGACGACCGTCACCGTGGCGTCTGCGTCGGCTTGCGTGGGTATCTCGTGAGCGAACGCTATCCGCGCGCTGGCTGCCTGGGCGCTAGCTGCCAGTGCGCTGGTTTCCGGCGGGCTCGTCGTGTGCGCGATACCAGTGATCGCAAGCACCAAACCCAGCGCAAGCATGCGGGCGTACCGAAGCCTGCGTGCCCGTGGGCGACCAGACGTCCACGCATCCTGTGACCTCGCTGACGCTCGAGGATGAGTAGAACGCGGCATCACGACCGATGAACGTCGATCATGTCGCGAATCAAGGCTCGGTCGACCTGCCAGTCGATCGGCACTTTGACGGTCTTCTTATTCAGTTCATAGTCGCCAAGACGCTCGCGGAACTGGTCGATGACACCGTCACCGAAGGGGGCTAGGAGCAAGTGCTTGCTATGAACGGACACCCCGAAGACATACTGACCATCGATCATCACCATCGGGTGGTTCCACGCGATGACGACGCTGCTTTCTGGGAATTCCTCCGCGATGGTGGTCAGAATCGCCTCAAGCGTCTGCTGCTTGTCGTCATCGTGCTCGGCGAGGTAGTCGTCCACGGTCTCGTATCGACGGGACGAGTGTGATCCTCGCGAGTACTGGACCAGCGCATTGGCGTGTGCTCGACTGAATCCGTGCTCGTCCTGCAGGAAGGCCATTTGCTCCGGGTAGTTCTTGCCGGCAACTTTCGTCATTTCCTGATGCCAGAAGGACATCGGGCGGCCGTAGCGCTTTTCAATCAGCGGGAAGTACGACGTTCGATCAGCAGCAACTGCCACGTCATCACCTCCTAGGTCAGCAGGCTACGCCCGAGGTCTGGATCAACGATGAGCACGTCGATAAGTCCTCCGTGGATGGCAGCCCGAACTGCCGCTGCTTTTCCCTTGCCGTGGGCGATAGTCGCGATCGTCGGTATGCGCCGAACGTCGGCGAGGTCGAGCGACACCAGGCGTCGGTGGATCGCGAGGTCCACCTGTTCACCGCTGGCGTCATAGAAGCGACCCGCAAACTGCCCCACGACCTTCTTCTTCTTGGCTTCGCTCACTTCCGCCTTTGTCGCTCCTGCAAGATCAAGGAACGTTCGTGTGGTGTCTGTGGGAAACGACCCAATGCCGAGAAAGGCCACGTTGGCCTGCCGGGCGAACTCCAACGACCTCGTCACTTCGGGAGTGGATAAGAGCGCGTCCGCTTCCTCGGCGCTGGCGGCGACCGCGGGGGCGTTGAAGTAGGAGTACCGGCCGCCCATCTTGTCCGCGAGATCACGCACCAGGTTGTGGCCCGACAGTCCGGGGTCAACGCTCCACTCTCCGGCGAGCTGAACAACGTGGGCGTCGATCCTGCGATCGAAGCGGGCCACATCCACCATGGCCTTGACCGTCGTTCCCCAGAACAGAGCCAGGGTGTCGTGGTCCACGACGTTGTCTTGGATCCACTCGGCTCCTGATCTGGCAAGGCTCATCACTTCCGCTTGGCTGTCCCCTGGAGCTTGGGCTTCCGAGAACGCCTGCGACACGACAACGTCACGCACTCCGAATTCGTCGAATGCCGACCGCAACTCATCCTCTAGGTCCAGCTCGCGGTGGATGGGGTAGGAGATGTCGAACGTCACGACCCCTTGCTCGCGGGCCGACCTCATGAGCCGAGACACGTTCGATTGGCTGGTGCCCAGGCGCCGCGCGACTTCCTTTTGACTCAAGTCTTGGACGTAGTACCAGTAGGCGGCCTTGGCCAAGGTCTCCATGCTTACCCGTGGTGCCACCGCGTCTCCCCTGCCGCCTTCTTCTTCACTGTATCTGCCCTACGGCGCCCTTCCCGCGTCCACACCAGAACGCGGGCGTGCGCTACGCAAGCAGCAATGCCGGATTCTCCATCAGCGCTGTGAATCTCTTCAACCATGTCGCGGCTACCACCCCATCGACGCCTCGATGGTCGGCCGACAGGGTGACCGTGAGGACCGAGCCGACGCCGAGTGAACCGTTGGTGACCACGGGTTCCTCCCGTATGGCTCCCACTGCGAGGATCCCGGCCTGCGGCGGATTGATGATGGCCGCGAATCGCTCCACCGCATACATGCCCAAGTTCGATACCGAGAAGGATCCGCCCTCTAGTTCGCCCTGCTTCAACTTCCCGCTCCCGGCCCTGTCGACGAAGTCTCGGACGTGACCGGAAATCTGAGACAGACTCATGGATTCGACCGATCGCAGGACGGGAGTCACCAAGCCGTGATCACCGCCAACAGCCACCGACACGTCGGCTGTCGAGAAACGGCGTACCGCGTCGTCCGTCCACATGACATTCATCTCCGGCACGTCCATCAACGCTTTGCCAACCGCCTTCAGCACGAAGTCGTTAATCGATATCCGTACCTGCGAGTCGTTGTTGATCGTTTGGCGCATCTCGAGCAGCGATTCGACCCGGCAGGTGGATTCCAGATAGAAGTGCGGGACGTTTTGCTTACTCGCCGTCAACGCACGCGCAATCGCACGCCGCATTCCCGAGTGCGGAATGTCCACGAACTCCGCAGCACGCACAGCCTGGTGCCCTAGCACTTCACGTGGCTGACTGGCACTCGGTTGCGATGCACCATTGACGGCTCGACCTTCCCGCACGAGGTCGATGTCTCGGCGGACGATGCGCCCACCGGGCCCGGTGCCCACGACACTGTCCAATGCGATGTTGTTGTCCCGGGCTAACTTGCGTGCCAGCGGTGATGCGAAGAGTCGGCCGTTGGCCTGCGGCGCGTCGACCCCGATGTCTGCTGCAGAACTGGGGGCATTCGTTTCGACCGGTGTCGGTATGGGTGTCGCCGTGGGTGTCGCTGTCGCGTCGCGTTCTTCGACCTTGTCGTGATCAGCAACATGGTGTTCGGCAGCATTGGCGGCGCTTGTGGTCGCGAGACCCAACGCGTCCAGGACGCTGCCTTCGTCCGACACGTCTTCCCCAACGCCGGCCAGCACGGCGATCGGTGCACCCACGGCGACGGCATCACCGGGTTCGATCAAGGTCCGCCACAGAACGGCCTCTTCTTCAGCTTCGATGTCGACATTCGCCTTCTCAGTTTCCACCGTGGCGATGGCCGCGCCTGCGGCGACGGTGCTACCCACCGTCGAACACCATTCGAGGAAGACGACTTCTTCGGCATCGGCGGAGATGCCGGGCATACGCAGTAGGCGCGGCATCTATTGACTCCCGTGCGGTGTCGCAAAGTGGTCGACGAGCGCTCTGGCGACGGTGTCCTCGTTCGGCAGGGCAGCCTTCTCCAACACGGCACTGATGGTGGGCGCAGATTCCGCGCCGGAAATCCGCTGGATCGGTGAATCGAGCCAATCGAAGTAGCGGCGCTGAATCTCGTCGGTCAGCCATCCCCCGTACGAGGTCCCCCGGCTCCCCTGCTCGACGATCATGACGTTGTTGGTCTTGCGGATGCTCTCTCCAATGGTGTCCCAGTCGATGCTTGCTGCGTCTAGCCATCGCAGGTCGATGACTTCGGCGTCCACCCCGCTGGATTCGGCTGCATCGAGGGACTGCTGCACCATGGATAGGTAGGTCAGAACTGTCACAGCGCTGCCCTGTCGACGAATTGCGGCTCGACCAACAGGGATGTGGAAATCAAGATCGGACTCGGGCGTCTCTCCCGAGGTCTTATACAGATCGGCGTCGTGTTCGAGAACAACCACGGGATCCTTGCAGCGCAGGGCGCTGTTCATCATGCCGATGTAGTCCAGTGGCGTCGAAGGCGCGGCGATGCGCCACCCCGGGGACGTGTTCATCACTCCGGCTGGATCCATGGAGTGTTGGGATCCGTACCCGGTGCGCGTTCCGATCTTGACGCGCATCACCAGCGCCATGTCGTGCTGCCCGCCGAACATGTGACGCGCCTTGCCGATCTGGTTGAAGATCTGGTCGGCGGCAACCCAGATGAAGTCGGCGTACATCAATTCGACCACGGGGGTGTATCGGCCATCCAGGGCG
>CALKMY010000136.1 GCA_938091275.1 Candidatus Nanopelagicales bacterium
GAGAAGATTCAAGGCGGCAAAGTTCAGGCCGCGGGTGCGATCGTTGGTGCTGTGATGAAGGCGACGAAAGGTCAGGCCGACGCCGCGAAGGTGCGAACTCTTCTGCTGGAGCATCTCGGAGTCGATGGCTGAGCCCCTGGTCTTCGCGCCCGACTACCTGCTTCCCGTCGACACGCAGGGGGCCCTCGGGTACCGCGAAGGGCATGAACCCGATGCCGAGGTTTTCGAGCGCGTGGGGTTTTTCGTTCCTGCATACATCGAGCACCCGAACGCGGCATGGATGGCACGCATGCCACGACTCGACGTCGTTCAACTGCCGACGGTGGGTTTCGATGCCGTGGTGCCGCAACTGCCGACCGGCGTGACCTTGTGCAACGCGGCGGGAGTTCACGAGCAAAGCACCGCCGAACTCGCAGTCGGCTCGATCATCACCGTATGGCGTGGACTCGATCGAGCGGCCCGAGACATGGTCGAGGGGACATGGGGTCATCGGCGCGGTCGCTCGCTGCAACAAGCGCGCGTGGTGATCATCGGTGCCGGGGGAGTGGGAACGGCCATTGCGCGCACCTTGGAGCCCTTCGGTTGCGCTACCACCGTGCTGGCTCGCACCCGGCGCCCAGGCGTTACCCCGATCACCGATCTTGACGACATCTTGCCGCGCACCGACATCGTGATCCTCGCGGTTCCGCTGACGGATGAGACGGCGGGAATGGTCAACGATGATTTCCTGTCGCGACTTCCTGACGGCTCTGTGGTGGTCAACGTCTCGCGCGGATCGGTGGCGGTCACCGAGGACATCCTTCGGCACGCGGGGCGCCTCGAATTCGCGCTCGATGTCACCGAGCCGGAGCCGTTACCCAAGACCCACCCGCTGTGGTCGACTCCGGGTGTCTTCATCACTCCACACATCGGTGGTGACACTGATGCGTTTCCGCGATTGGCGCAGCAATTGATCGGCGAGCAAGTGGAACGTTGGCGGAACGATCAACCTCTGCGCAACGTGGTGGCTTCCGGCTGAATTCTGCGGACTAGAGTTCAGTTATGCCAGACATCAAACCCCGCAGTCGCCAGGTAACCGATGGGCTCGAACGGGCTGCGGCCCGTGGCATGTTGCGTGCGGTCGGTATGGGCGACGAGGACTTCGCCAAGCCGCAGGTGGCCATCGCATCGAGCTGGAACGAAATCACGCCGTGCAACCTGTCGCTGGAGCGGCTGGCGACGTCGGCCAAGGAGGGCGTCCACGCCGCCGGCGGCTATCCACTGGAATTCGGAACCATCTCTGTCTCCGACGGAATCTCTATGGGGCATGAGGGTATGCACTTCTCGCTGGTCAGTCGCGAGATTATCGCGGACTCAGTCGAGGCGGTTGTCGAAGCGGAAAGACTCGACGGCATGGTGACCTTCGCTGGGTGCGATAAGTCGCTGCCGGGCATGCTGATGGCGTCGGCTCGACTCGACGTGTCGTCGGTGTTCGTGTACGCCGGCTCCATCCTTCCCGGCCACGTGAAGCTGAGCGACGGTACGGAGAAGGACGTCACCATCATCGACGCATTCGAGGCCGTGGGCGCGTGCGCGCGAGGCTTGATGTCTCGAGAAGACGTTGACCGCATCGAGCGAGCCATTTGTCCTGGTGAAGGTGCCTGCGGGGGTATGTACACCGCCAACACGATGGCGAGTGCCGCTGAAGCGATGGGAATGTCGCTGCCTGGGTCGGCCGCTCCGCCTGCCGTCGATCGTCGCCGAGACACGTTCGCACGCAAGAGCGGTGAGGCCGTGGTCGAGTTGCTCCGCCTCGGCATTACCGCGCGCGACATCATCACGCGGCAATCCCTCGAGAACGCCATCGCGGTGATCATGGCCTTCGGAGGCTCGACCAACGCGGTCCTGCATCTGTTGGCGATCGCCCATGAAGCGGAAGTCGACCTGCACATAGAGGACTTCCACCGCATCGGCTCGAAGGTGCCGCTGCTCGCGGACGTCAAGCCCTTCGGTCGTTACGTGATGAGCGATGTGGATCGTGTGGGTGGCGTTCCAGTGATTATGCGCGGCCTGCTCGATGCGGGTCTGCTGCACGGCGACTGCCTCACCGTCACGGGTAAGACGGTTGCCGAGAATCTGGCAGACATCAATCCGCCGGACCCGGACGGAACGATTCTGAAAGCGTCGAACGATGCGATCGCTCCGACAGGCGGCATCACGATCCTGTCGGGCTCGCTGGCACCCGAAGGGGCGGTCGTGAAGAACGCGGGTGTGGCGGTGGACGTGTTCGAGGGAACCGCGCGGGTATTCGAGCGTGAGCAGGCTGCCATGGATGCTCTCGAGGACGGCACCATCCAGGCGGGTGACGTCGTCGTCATTCGATACGAGGGCCCCAAGGGTGGTCCGGGTATGCGCGAGATGTTGATGATCACCGGTGCGATTAAGGGTGCGGGTCTGGGCAAGGACGTGCTGTTGATCACCGATGGGCGCTTCTCCGGCGGCACGACGGGTTTGTGTGTCGGTCACGTGTCCCCGGAGGCCGTCGATGGTGGCCCTATCGGGCTGCTGCGTGACGGTGACCGCATCGCGATCGATATCCCGAACAGGACGCTGGACGTTCTCGTCGATCCGGCGGAGCTCGACGCCCGGCGTGAAGCATTCACTCCTCTCCCGCCACGGTACGAGCGCGGAGTTCTCGCCAAATACGTCAAGCTGGTTGCCAGTGCGTCGAAGGGTGCCGTGACCGGATAGTTCCTGCGCGATCGGAAAAGCGGACGTCCATCCACCGAACAACAGAAGGAATCGGAATGAAGCTGGCCAGAATCGGTGAGCGGGGTAGCGAAGTACCGGCGGTCCTCGATCGGGACGGGGTTCATCGAGACGTGTCGAGTGTGGTGTCTGACTTCACGCCTGAATTCTTCGCTGG
Source organism: Candidatus Nanopelagicales bacterium (assembly GCA_938091275.1). Classification (GTDB taxonomy): domain Bacteria; phylum Actinomycetota; class Actinomycetes; order S36-B12; family S36-B12; genus S36-B12. The sequence goes on from CALKMY010000136.1 coordinate 2,906, forward strand.
TGACGGCATCGAGCGTTTGCGATCGAGTGATCTATCCGCGTTGCCGGAGGTGGAGGGCCGGACCGGCGCGCCGATCGCCAAGCCGAGCCTGATCTTGTGTGTCGGCCTGAACTACGTCGACCACGCGAACGAGTCGAGCATGAAGGTCCCCGAAGAACCCATTCTGTTCACCAAGGCACCCAACTGTCTGGTCGGGCCGTACGACGATGTTCTGACTCCCCGCGGAGCCACCACAGTCGACTACGAAGTGGAGTTGGCGGTCGTGATCGGACGCCAGTGTCGATACCTCGAATCGCCCGAGCAGGCAATGGACCACCTCGCTGGTTTCACTATCGCGAACGACGTGTCCGAACGAACGTTCCAGCTCGAGCGCGGCGGCGGTCAGTGGATCAAGGGCAAGTCCTGCGAAACCTTCAACCCATGCGGCCCGTATCTGGCGACCACTGACGAGGTCGATCTCGATGGTGGACTCGACCTGTGGCTCGACGTGAACGGCGAACGGCGCCAGACGGGATCGACTCACGACATGATCTTCGACATCGCGACGGTCGTCCAT
>CALKMY010000137.1 GCA_938091275.1 Candidatus Nanopelagicales bacterium
GCCCCGGCCATTGGCCATCACCCGGCACAACAACACGCGCTCCGATGTCTCGACCTCGATCGATGAGCGCGTCCAGGTCCAATTCCTCCAGGCGACGCCCCAAGGCGTCGGCTCGCGGGATCTTGGGGCGTTGACGACCAGTATCAAGGAGCGCCGCCACCGTCGCCGTGGGTCCCCATGAGTCGATGACGTCGGCCAAGCCGGCCTCCCCCGGTTCGCAGACGGCCGCCAAGGCGATGCGGGAACGGCGAAGAACGTTCGCGTCCGTGCACACGGGATCGGCTTCGGGGCTGGTTGATTTCACGGCACTTCATCTCGTCGCGGCCGGTGCACGTCGATCAGTTCACGCACGTGCCCACAGCGAGGTTGGATATTCACGTCAACGGTGACGACGGTGCCGGTCATTCCCGCGATCACCGCTCCGCGCACAGGGGCGAGCGCCATCTCACACCGCTCGTAGGTGTTCGACGACCGGTTGCCCCGCCGGTGGAATGGTCACCGCGACGACATCGAACCGCAACGCCGGTGCGTGGATCGACCGTTCGTCGAGCCACGCCAGAGCCAGGGAGCGCAACTGTCGAATCTTCCGTCGGGTCACTGCCTCGACGGGAGCTCCGAAGGCCAAGGACCGGCGCGTCTTCACTTCGACGATGACCAGAGCGTCGCCATCGCGTGCGATGAGATCGACTTCTCCGACCCCCTCTGAGCTTTGGGGCCGCCAGTTGCGATCCAAAATGAGCATCCCCGTGGTGCGCAGATAGGTAGCTGCGATCTCCTCTCCGCGTATGCCAAGCGCTCGTCGGTGATCGACAGGGTCCGCACCGGGCATGCCGACAGCATTCGTCACCGTCCGCCGGGCACGCCAGAAGTCAGGAGACTTCTGTGGATGGATCCGCCCGGGGTGTGTGGACGGTGCTACGTGGGGAGCAGATTCCAACTACGACGGTGGATCGTCGTTACCCCGTGGGTGGCGATGGCGGATCGATGACCGGCGGTTCCGTATCCAACGTTTCGATCCCATTCATAGACCGGATAGGACACATGAAGGTCGCGCATCAGGCCGTCACGTTCCTCCTTGGCCAGGATCGACGCCGCTGCGATGCTGATGCAGGTGGCATCGCCCTTGATGACCGTACGCACTGACCACCGGGCATCCACGGGCGTGATGAAGTCGTGCCGTCCATCGAGCAGGACGCAGCCCACGGCCCTTCGCTTACTGATCGACTCCACCGCCTGCGCGGCGCCCTCACCTAGCGCCTGCGTGATACCGACCTCGTCTATTCGCTCGGCCGGTATGTGCACCACGGCAGCGTCAATCGCCCACGCGCGGATGGCCGGGCACGCGTCCTGACGTCGCTTCTGGCTCAGGGTCTTCGAGTCACGAATGTCCGTCGGTGGCGTTCCGCAGGTTCGATCCACAGCCACCGCACCGATGGTCACCGGACCGGCGAGCGCTCCCCGGCCGACCTCGTCGACGCCGACCACCACACCTGCCCCCGGCGGCGCCAGCAGCGACCATTCCAGGTCAAGTGTGGGGGCTTGGGGTGGCGCCACTATCCCAGTGCGGGGTTATCGAAGATGGAGGGAATCGACTCCAGGGCTAGGCGAGAGAACGGCCACACCACCAAAACGACCCGACCCACAGCATTGGACTCCGGGACGGCACCTTCGGACAAGTCGAGGTGGTAACGCGAGTCCCGCGAGTTGGCGCGGTTGTCGCCCATCACGAACATCGACGCGGGCGGAACAGTCACGTCAAAGCGGACCTGGTCCGTGCGGCCGACGATGTAGTCCTCGTCCAGCGGTACTCCATTGACGACGATTCGACCCTCCGCGTCGCAGCACGCCACACGGTCACCCGCAACACCGATCACTCTCTTGACCAAATCGTCACCGGAATCGCTGGGGAGAACACCGATGAAGGTCAACCCATCCCGAACGCGCGCGCGCCAACTGTCTCCCACCGGCACGGGGTCCGGAAGCCAATCGCCGGGATCTTTGAAGACGACTATCTCTCCCCGGGTGACTCCCGAGATTTCCGTCGTGATCTTGGACGCGATGATCCGGTCCCCCGGTCGCAGCGTGTCCTCCATAGAGGAACTGGGAACGTAGAAGGCCTGGATGAGGAATGCTCTCAGCAGGGCAGACAGGGCGAGGGCAACCACAACGATGATGACGATCTCGCGAAACCCACGCCAGAACGGGTGGGCGACTTCCTTCTCCCGAGCATGCTTGCCGCGTGGCTTCTTTCCCATCAGGTGCTCACATCATCCTCAGCGCAGATCCATCACTCAACAACGCCGACATCACTCGGTTGTCGCGTAGTCCGGCAGGGGGATGTTCTGGATCCGCGAAATCGGCCACACCACCGTCATGGCTCGACCAACCACCGAGGACTCCGGCACGAAGCCGCCTCCCGGGTCACCCATGTGCGAGCGAGAGTCGGCCGACGCGGAGCGGTGATCACCCATAACCCACAGCATGCCGTCTGGGACTTCGACATCGAAGGGTTGCAGGCTCGGCGCGTC
>CALKMY010000138.1 GCA_938091275.1 Candidatus Nanopelagicales bacterium
CGGCACCATCATCTACGCCGTCGGATCGATGACCACCGCCCTGGCGAGCGGATTCGGAATGCTGTTCGTCGGTTGGTCCATCATCGAGGGAATCGGAGCAGCCATGGTGATTCCGGCCATCGCTGCGCTGGCCGCCGTTAACTACTCAGGCAAAGACCGAGCCGTCGCCTACGCACTCCTCGGAGGAATCGCCGGAGCCGCCGCAGCCGCGGGGCCTTTGATCGGTGGCTGGGTGACCACGTACTTCAGTTGGCGTTGGGTCTTCGCTGCGGAGACCATCATGATCGTCCTGCTGATTTTGCCGCTGAGTGGCAAGATTAAAGATCTAGCCCTGCCTGCTCGATCGTCGCGCTTCGACCTCACCGGCGTCGTGCTGTCGGCATTGTCCATGGGTGTCGTTGTTCTCGCGTTGGTGTCGGCAAGCTCGTGGGGCTTCATCCGTCCGCTCAATCCACCCTTCGAAGTGTTCGGCTTCGCGCCGACCATCCCGCTGGTTCTGTGCGGCCTCGCGATCGGATGGGTCTTCTTATGGTGGGAGCGGCGCGTGAGCGCCAACGGTGGCGAACCACTCGTGGGAACGGACCTGCTCGGGATTAGCACCCTGCGATCTGGGTTGGCATCTCAGATGATCCTCTACTTCATCATCGCAGGATCGTTCTTCGTGCTTCCGCTCTATCTGCAAACGGTGCTAAACCTGGATGCTCTCCAGTCAGGTATTCGCATGCTGCCGTTATCGGTCGCGTTGTTCTTGATGGCCCTCGCCGGCTCTCGCCTGGCCACCCGGTACTCGCCTCGAATACTCATTCGCCTCGGCATCGTCACCGCGTGTCTGGGGCTCTTGCTCCTGATCGGCGCGATTACACCCGATGCTCGAGGCACCTTGTTCGCAATTGCCATGGCCGTGATCGGCCTTGGCGTCGGGCTCGCCATCTCCCAGATCGGCAACGTGAATCTTTCTTCAGCCGACGAATCTCGAAGCAACGAAGTCGGAGGCCTGCAGGGCACGGCGCAAAACCTCGGCTCCTCCCTCGGTGTCGCGCTCGCCGGAACGGCGGTCTTCATCGGCCTGGCAGCGACCTTCACCACGGCAGTCTCCGACAACGACGACATCAACGCAGCCCTGCAGCAAGGCGTGACGCAGGCCGCCGCCAGCGGTGTGCAGGTCATTACCGTGCAGCAGGCGCAAGCTCTCCTCGAAGACCAAGGAGTTCCCGCGGATCAAGCCGCCGAGGTGGTCGACGATTACGCGGCGAGCAAACTTCAGGCCCTGCGACTTGGCCTCGGCATCGTGTTCATCGTGGGCTTGGTGGGCTTGCCCCTCACTCGCGGTCTGCCACGCCAGACCCTGACGTCTTCCCCACAATCCGAGGCGGGATAGCCGGGAACACCGCGGTGATCGAGTACTGACCACCGCTGGCCGTCCCGTCCACAACGGCCACGAGGTCCTCCCCCGGGCCGATGAGCGCCACCGTCGATACCTCGGGCACGTCGATAGCCACGCGCGCGCCGTTCCTGACGCGGACAACCTGGTCGTCGCTGAGATCCACCGCCGGCAGGTGTCGCCGCGCGAACACTCCCGGTGCACTCACGTGCTCGAGATCAGCGCTGTCGAGGTCGACGCACTCGGTAACGTCGACCGTCCCCGAGCGTGTTCGTCGAAGCTCCGTCAGGTGCCCCCCCACACCAAGTTCCTCACCGACATCGCGGGCGAGCGAGCGGATGTAGGTTCCTGCCGAGCATCGAACGCGCACATCGACATCGATCGCTGTGTCACTGGCTGTGTCACGAGCACCATCGGCAACAGTGTCGGCAGCAGCGTCGTCGCGACGAATATCGAGGATTGTGAACTCCTCGACGGTGACAGCCCTGGTCGGAAGTTCGACCTCTTCCCCGTCCCGCACCCGCTGATACGCGCGTTTGCCGTCCACCTTGACCGCGCTCACCGCACTCGGTCGCTGCTCCAGCGCACCCGTGAAGTGTGAAACGGCTTCGGCGATCCCGGCGTCGGTGACGTGCTGGATGTCCTGCGTGGTCGCCTGCGCGATCACGTCTCCTTCTCGATCGTCGGTCGTCGTCGATGCACCCAGTCGGATGGTTGCCGTGTATTCCTTGTCGTGCCCTCCGATGATTCCCAACAACCGAGTGGTGGGCCCCACGCCGATGATGAGGACTCCGGTGGCCATTGGATCGAGGGTCCCGGCGTGACCGACGCGTCGCACACCAAGACGTCGCCGGACTCGATCGACAACGTCGTGGCTGGTCAGCCCGGACGGCTTGTCCACACACAGCACGCCCGCAACAGACGGATCGTCCTTCGAACGACGTGATCCTCGCCCCACGTGCGATCCGCTACTCGTCGCCGTCTTCTCGGGGATGCCGGTACGGGTCGGCCTCCCCGGCGTAGTTGGCGCCCACTGCCTGCTCGTGGACCTGGGCGTCCGCCTCAGCAGCTTGGGCGAGCAGTTCTTCCACGTGTCGGGCGTTCTCCGGAACCGCGTCCGGAATGAACTCCAGCGACGGCGTGAACTTGATGCCGGTCTGCTTACCCACTTCGCTTCGAAGGACGCCGGTGGCTGAGGCCAGGGCCTGTGCACTCGCCTGCTGCTCTTCGGCGTCGCCGTAGACCGTGTAGAAGATCGAGGCTTCGCGAAGGTCAGGTGTCACCCGAACATCGGTGATCGTCACGAAACCCAACCGCGGATCCTTGATTCGCAGTTCGAGCATGTCGGCCACGATGTGTCGGATCCGGTCTGCCAGTCGACGTTGCCGCGCAACATTCGCCATGTCTTTCTCCTGACTCTTCGTGCCGTGTAACCACGCGACGCATTCGATGAACTGATCAGGCCGGACGCTTCTTCTCTCGCATCTCGAACGTCTCGATGACGTCGTCCACCTTGACGTCCTGGTACGAGCCGAGGTTGATGCCGCACTCGAAGCCCTCGCGCACATCGGTGACGTCGTCCTTGAAGCGCCGAAGTCCCGCGATGGACAGGTTGTCTGCCACCACGGCGCCGTCGCGAATGAGTCGAGCTTTCGCGTTGCGCTTGACTTCGCCGGACTGCACGAGGCAACCGGCGATCGTGCCGAACTTCGAGGACTTGAAGACCTCGCGCACTTCTGCCGTTCCGAGTTGTGCTTCCTCGAATTCCGGCTTCAGCATGCCCTTCAGCGCCGCCTCGATCTCGTCGATCGCCTGGTAGATCACGCTGTAGTACCGGACTTCGACGCCTTCGGTCGACGCGAACTCCGCGACCTTCCCTTCGGGTCGAACGTTGAACCCAAGAATGATCGCTTGGGATGCACTCGCCAGCGTCACGTCGTTCTTCGTGATCGCACCGACACCTCGATGGATCACTCGAAGGTTGACGTCCTCGCCCACGTCGATCTTCATCAACGCGTCCTCGAGGGCCTCCACCGATCCGGACACGTCGCCCTTGATGATGAGGGTGAGCTCTTGCACCTCTCCCTTCTCCAAGGACTCCAGGAAGTCCTCGAGCGA
>CALKMY010000139.1 GCA_938091275.1 Candidatus Nanopelagicales bacterium
GGACGTGTCGAGGACGAAGGTCCTCCGGGAGTTCGACTGCACACACTCTCCTCGCCGGATGGGGACGGAGCTCACCGGACACTGTCCGGCCTGCAATCAAAACGCTAGGGGGACGGCGTGGAGTTGTCGGAGCCGACACGCCGCGCCAGAGCCCCCGTCAAGGCGATGATCACGACCGCGATCAAGGTGATCACCGGTCGGTCCAGCGACGTCAGGCCCACGACCATCGCACCAAGGCTCCACGCAACGGGAAAGGCAATCAGTGCCCGCCACTTAAACCGATACTCCGGCACCTTGTGGATCGCGCTTGCGGCCGCGTACCGAGCCGCGTCGAGAAACGGACCCGTCGCCGCGATCACCGCAGTCTTGTGCTGACCGGCCCACACAAAGATCGTGGCGAGCAGGCCCAACGCGAACGCGGACAAAGAAATGGAGAGGATGGCACCCCACCAGTCCGCCACCCAGAGTTCCAATTCGTGAGCGCTGAGTTCAGCCCTTGGATTGAACACCCGTCCGCCAATGATGGAGGTCACCGCGAGAACGATTGCCGCGGTAAAAAGCAGGAGTCGTGATCCACGGTCCCCAATCGGCCACCACGATCGGCTTCTGATGAACACGACGGTGGCGATACCGAGGGCGCACCCCACTATCGAACTCAAGGACAGCATCGCGACACCGGGCTCTTCGAGAATGTTGAGCCACAGCAACACCATGTTGCCCGCCTGGTTTGCCGTGAAGACTCCGTAGGTCAGATAGTCGTCCGCGTCGAGCATGCCGCCGACGCCCGCGAGCACGAGAACTACCAGAAGCGGACGCTTGAAGAGCGGCTTCGCGTTGGGGTCCACCCGCCGAGCAACATCGGCATTCGGCCCCTCAGGTCCGGGGACACCTCGATTACTCATACGCCGAAACGTCGTTGCCGCTCTGCGAAGGCGCGTAGAGCGCGCAGAAAATCAACTCGTCGGAAGTCTGGCCAGAACGCTTCGCAGAAGTAGAACTCCGAGTGAGCGCTCTGCCACATAAGGAAACCGGAAAGGCGCTGCTCTCCCGACGTTCGAATCACGAGATCCGGATCGGGTTGTCCCTTGGTGTAGAGGTGATCGGCGATGTGCTCGACGTCCAACAGTTGGGCGAGCTCGTCGAGGGATGTTCCTTGATCCGCGTGCTCGTTCAACAGCGATCGAACAGCGTCTACTACTTCACGACGGCCGCCGTACCCCACCGCAACGTTGACAAGCGATCCGTCGATACCTGCGGTGGCTTCCTGTGCTTCCTTCAACACGCGCGCAGTGTGGTCCGGGAGCAGATCCAGGGCACCCACCGGATGCAATCGCCACCGTCCTTGACCCACGAGGCCGGCGACCGTTTCCTCGATGATCGCGAGCAGCGCCTCCAACTCTGGTTCTGGCCGGGCCAGGTTGTCCGTGGACAGCAGCCACAGCGTGACCACCTCGACATCCGCGTCATCGCACCAGCCGAGGAAGTCGACGATCTTGGCAGCTCCGGCAGCATGACCGACAGAAGAGGACGAGCCCTGCGCTGTTGCCCACCGTCTATTTCCATCGAGGATGACGCCGACGTGCTTGGGGGTCCGACCCGCCGCGAAGGCGTCCTTCAGTTGCGCGTTCAGGCGTCGCTCGTACGCGCCATAGACGAGATCAGACACGCCCACTGTGGATCCTTCCCGCGCCACCCGGAGCGGCGCCCGCCCAGGCTACCCCCCTGAGGTCACGACGCGGGGGGAATCTCGGCTCGGACGGCGAGGGCCAGGTCCGTTACATCGGTCACAGGCGCGTCACATACAAATTCTCGGCAGACGTACGCCGCTGGAGCACCGTCGACCAACGACCGATCGTGGAGCAGGGGCTGCTCATCATCGCCCGCTCCCCACACCACCACGGTGCCCGGTAGGACGGATCTCCACGCGATATCGGCCAGGGCCTTACCGTCGCCGTCTCCGGCGTCGACGACCGCTATCTGGAGCGGACCGGCGATGAGTGCCGCTGCAGCGGCCAAACCCCACCCCACGGCACGCGGGGCGCGATCAGAAAGGTGGGAGAGGATCCCGAGTGAGCGTTCGGCGACCTCCCGGTGTTCGCCCGATCCCGTGAGGGCCGCGTATCCGATCAACGCGTGGGCCGCAGCGAGCCACCCCGACGGCTCGGCACCGTCCGCTGGATCCTTCGGTCGACGGACCAGCGCGGGAGCGTCATCCGCCGTGTCGAAGAAGCCGCCCTCTGCGTCGCCGAAGCGCCGCACCGCCACATCGAGCAACGTTCCGGCCAGGTCCCGCCACGCTGCCTCCCCGGTCACCTGGTGCAGAACAACAAGCCCCTCTGCCACACCGGCGTAGTCGCTAAGGACACCGAGGTTGCTTCCGGGTTTTCCCGCTCGTGACGTCCTGCAGAGGCGATCGTTGCCGGCGGCTCCGAGGTGGACCGCGATAAGCAGGTCGGCGGCCGCGGTGGCAGCCTCGACCCACGACGGCTCGTCGAGCAATTGGCCAGCCTCGGCAAGCGCGGCGATCGCCATGCCGTTCCACGCGGCCACGATCTTGTCGTCCCGACCCGGATGAACGCGCTTTTCCCGCTCACGCCAGAGCCGTTCGCGAACAGATTCCCACCGAGCCAGATCGTCCGGATCGTCGAGCAATTGGAGGGTGGAAGTGCCGTGCTCGAAGGTGCCCGTGTCGGTCACGGACAACACCTCAGCGGCCCACACCCCATCCGTTTCACCCAGACAATCGACTAGTTGCTGCGGTGTCCACGCATAGAACTTGCCCTCCACGCCCTCGCTATCTGCATCCAAGGCGGAGGCGAAGCCTCCCTCGGGCGTTCGCAAGTCACGCAGAAGAAACTCGGCAGTCTCGCGCACTACCCGTTCGGCCAACGAGGATCCGGCCAAGCGCCACCAATGCAGATATACGCGAAGCAGAAGTGCGTTGTCGTACAGCATCTTCTCGAAATGGGGCACGGTCCAGTGCTCGTCGACGCTGTAACGAGCGAAGCCACCACCGAGCTGGTCATACATGCCACCCCGCGCCATCGCCGTCAAGGTTCGATCCATCATGCGATAGGCGCCCTCACCGTGGGCTACCCCTGGCAGAGCTTGGTACCCGATCAGAAACTCCAGCACCATGGATGGCGGAAATTTTGGCGCTCCACCGAATCCACCCTGAGCGTCATCGAAATCATTGAGTAAGGAAGCAACCGCGGCATCTAGGTGCTCCAGGGTTGGCACTGCTGCATCACCGACGTCCCACTGCCGTTTCGACAGCGCTTCCACAATGCGCTGACTCGACTCTTCTACCTCTGTTCGGCGAGTCGTCCAGGTGTCGACGATCGCCTGCAACACCTGTGGGAACGACGGCATTTGGTGCCGGGGTGCCGGTGGGAAATACGTGCCCGCGAAGAATGGTCGGGCGTCGTGATCGAGGAAGACGGTCATCGGCCATCCACCGTGTCCGGTCATCGCCACCGTGGCATCCATGTAAACAGCGTCGATGTCCGGACGCTCTTCACGGTCGACCTTGATCGCAACGAAGTTCTCGTTCACCTGCGCCGCGATGGTTTCGTCCTCGAAAGATTCATGCGCCATGACGTGGCACCAGTGACAGGCCGAATACCCGATGGACAAGAAGATCGGAACACCGCGGCGCCGCGCCTCGTCGAAAGCATCCTCTCCCCACTCCCACCAATCCACCGGGTTCTGCGCGTGCTGCAACAGGTACGGGGAGGTTGCATCAACTAGGCGATTGCTCACCCCTCGATCCTCTCGCAGCAAACGCGCACTCGCCCTTCGCACCCCCAGCCACACCGGCATTGGCCACGCACCAAGACGTCGGCGCCCTTGGTGCACCTCCGCTCTTGTCCGGGGTCAGAGATACTGCTCGCGTGCTGCTTTCTGGCCTGTCACCCTCGGCTCCCTCCTGGCGACGGGCAAGCTTCATCGCCGCACTGGGAATCGTCGGGGTCCTCTCGCTCCTGGCCTCGACCATCG
>CALKMY010000140.1 GCA_938091275.1 Candidatus Nanopelagicales bacterium
ATCGAAGGCTCGAAAAGTTTCTGGCCCACAGGTCCCGTCGGGCGACGCACCTACCCCGGCTTGAAATTCCCGCAGCGCCGAGTCTGTATCCGGTCCGAAGATGCCGTCGGCCCTCCCAGAGTTGAACCCGAGTTCCACCAATAGTCTCTGCAATTGGGCGACGTCATCGCCGACCATCATGTGACCCGGAACGTAGGAGAGAACCCGATCACCGAGTTGCCAACGCGCCTCGTCGAGTCGGCGAAAAGTGTCGGGCCCGACGATGCCGTCGACGGTTATGCCACGTTCTTGCTGGAACGTCCGCACCGCGCGGTCGAGTGCTTCGTCGAACGGGGTGTCGGCGAGATCCGAACCAGGGGCGATGTCATCACACAGTCCGAGGTGCGCGAGCCGTGCGCGCACCTCCGCGACGGCCGCCCCGGACGAACCAAGGCGGAGCACGGTCCTACAAGTACTCGGCGAGGTCCGCGAGCAGTGCAGCCTTCGGCTTCGCACCGATGATGGTCTTCACGACCTGACCACCGGAATAGACGTTCATCGTCGGGATCGATGTGATGCCGTAGGAAGCAGCAGTTTGCGGGTTTTCGTCGACGTTCAATTTCGCGATGACGATGCTGTCATTCTCGGACGCGATCTCTTCCAGAATGGGGGCGACCATCTTGCATGGGCCGCACCATTCCGCCCAGAAGTCGACGACGACAGGCTTCTCGCTCATCAGGACATCGTCGGAGAACGATGCATCGCTGACGATCTTGGGTGCTCCCATGGCTACTCCTTGTTTGTTCGCGTGTATCGAGTGGTGATTCAGCCGTTCGGTGGTCCGTTAGTGGGACCAGCCTACGCCGGGCCGCTTCCCACCTACTGCCAGGAACCGCTCGGCGTCAGATCTATTGGTCCGCCAAGAACCGCTCGGCGTCCAAGGCCGCCGAGCAGCCCGTGCCCGCTGCCGTGATTGCTTGACGGTAGGTGTGGTCCACCAGGTCGCCACAGGCGAAAACCCCGGGCAGGTTGGTGCGGGTGCTCGGCGCATCGACAAGGACGTAGCCCTCGTCGTCGAGGTCGATCTGACCAGCGATCAACTCGGAGCGCGGATCGTGGCCAATAGCAATGAACAAACCGGTGACGGGGAGTTCCCGGGTGTCACCGGTGATGGTGTCTTCGATCACGATGCCGTTGACCTTGTCATCACCGAGCACGTCCACCACCTGGGAATTCCACACAGGCTCGATCTTCTCGTTGGTCAGGACACGCTCCGCCATCACCTTGCTGGCACGCAACTCATCGCGCCGGTGGATGAGGTAGACCTTGTCCGCGAAGCGGGTGAGAAAGGTTGCTTCCTCCGCGGCCGTGTCTCCACCACCGACGACAGCAATCTCTTGTTGCCGGAAGAAGAAGCCATCGCAGGTCGCGCACCAGGAAACCCCGTGCCCCGATAGACGCTTCTCGTTCTCCAGACCCAGCTCCCGGTACCCCGAGCCCATCGCGAGGACCACAGCGTGGGCGGAGTGGGTGTTCCCCGAACCGTCGGTCACGGTCTTGATGTCCCCGTTCAGATCTACCGCGGTGACGTCGTCGGTGACGAGTTCAGCACCGAAACGATCTGCCTGCTTACGCATTTCTTCCATCAACTGCGGACCCATGATCCCGTCCGCGAACCCCGGATAGTTCTCGACGTCCGTGGTGTTCATCAATGCACCACCGGCGGTGACCGATCCTTCGAAAACCAACGGATTCAACTGAGCCCGGGCGGCATACACCGCTGCGGTATAGCCGGCTGGACCGGACCCAATAATGATGAGATTTCGAACATCGCCCACAGCGGTTGACTCCATAACGTAAGTACTTCGTGACGGGTGAAGAATACCGTGAGGGAAATACCGTGGGGGGTATACCCCCGGCAGACGTGTTTGACATCCGATGCCTCACAACCTGGGTTGTGAAACCACCGTGGCTGTCTACGGCGCCAAGGTGAAAGCGGCCTTGAACAGTGTCGGGTTGTGACTGGGTTCGCGCATACCGCACGTTGGCTCGACGACATAGATGGTGGTGACACCCATATCGGGACCCATGCTGCGCATCTGGTCTGCGTTCATGGACAACATCTTGTTCATGTCGACCATGAACTCCGGAACGACGAGTAATCCGGCATCAATGCCGTTCACGGACGCCCGAAGCACGAGCAGCGCTTGGGACGTTTCGACCGCGGTCACCTTCGTCACGCAATCACGAAGAACCTTCGGATCCGACGTCATACCGTCCGTTGCTGCATCCCACGTCTCTTCCGGCATCTCGAGCACGTCGGCCGGTTCGGTGATTCCGACACCGGTCAGAATCTCGTCCACCGTGTCGGCGATCTGCGCGGAAGAAATGTCTTCGCTGAGATCCATAACCTTCTTGGCTGGAGGAATGAAGCCGGCTTGGACTACCTGCGGTGTCGGTACGGATACCGAATCCGCTCGAGCCAAGCTTTCGGCTTCAACTGACTCGGCGAGCTCGGGGGCTTCCGCCGACACGTCCGTCGAGGCTGCGTCTTCCTCCGCGACGGCCGGCTCATCGATCGTCTGACTCGCCACAGTTGCGGTGACCCCGTCTCCGGAAGGCTCACCGAACGGTCCCCACACACTCGCACCCACGGCGACACCGAGGGCAACGACACTCGCTGCGATGAGGGGTGTCGTCCAGCGACTTCTCGGCAGTCGCCGGCGGCCGGCGCTGCTGACGTCGCTGACGTACCCCTCAGTCTGAGCCCAGGCCGGGTCCTCGGCATCGAGCACCGTGGTAATTCGCTCCCACACGTGCGCGGGCACAGGTTCGAATGGCTCTGCATCGACGGAAGCAGACCAGTCGCGGAGGGTGTCGCGAACGGCGTCCTGGATGTCCGGGTCGAAGGCAGGGTCGTTTCCGGCGGGGCGAATCCCTTCTTCGGGGCTGCCCGCGGCGTCGCGATCGTTACTGTCCGCCACCACCATCACCTCCCGTCGAATCCTCGATTGCGCTCCTGCCGGAGTCCGGGTTCGAACCCCCTCCATCACGTCCGACGGACGGCGGAGGGTGGTGGTTCCGTTCCACCGGCTCTGCTTTGGCGTCCGGATCCGTCGAATCCCGGAGGAATCCGAGGGATTCCGCCAGACGGGCTCGGCCGCGAGAACACCTGCTTTTGATCGTCCCGGGCGGACAGTCAAGGAGGGCGGCTGCTTCCTCGACCGAGTACCCCTCAACATCGACCAGGACGATCGCCTCTCGCTGGGATTCGGGCAACTCGGCTAGTGCCCGGGCGATGACGAGTTGGGTCTCGCGGGTGGCGATCGGGTCGCGCGGGACGCCGCCACGCCCGACCGGGGCCGCGGTTGTCGCTGCCTTGCCGAGAGCATCGTCGTCGGGCAGCGGAACACTGCTGCGGATGGAACGCCGTCGCAGCCGATCCAGGCTGGCGTTCACCACGATCCGGTGCAGCCAGGTGGTGACCGCCGATTCGCCGCGGAACTGGTTGGCGCGACGGAAGGCGGACACCAG
>CALKMY010000141.1 GCA_938091275.1 Candidatus Nanopelagicales bacterium
GATCGGCAGCCACCGCTTGTTCAGCCAACGCGGCGCGGTCACCAAAGGACTCGATTCCCAGAAGTCGCCGCACGCGCTCCAGCGAAAGCCCGGTCACCAGCGCACCGAGTACGCACACGTGGTCAGGGATGACGCTCCACAGGACAGCAACATCACGCTCAGACAGACGAATGAGTTCCTCACGCGACAAAGGACCGGGCGTGAAACGCAAGAAAGCCTCCGCGGTCCCCATCGAATCGAACAGCGAGCCGGTGGTGGCCGCACCGCATGCGAACGCCGCCGACTGATGATCCATCCCGGTCGCCGTGAGGACCGCCCCCTGCATCGAGCTCGGCACGCGAGTGGCCACGCCACAGACCTCGCCCGCGACCGTGATGCGATCGGGTAACAGATCGCCGACAAGATCGAGGGTCGCTTGCCACGGGACGCGATCGACCACATCGAACAGGCCGGTCCGCGAGACGAGCGAGAGTTCGGCTACCGGATCCCCACCGAGACGGTGCACGATCCACTCGGCGATGTTCAGATACATCGTCGCCCCTGTTGACGACGCAACGTTGTCCTGCAACCACAAAATCTTCGCTACCGAGGGCTTGTTGTTCAGTCTCATGCCCACATGACCATGGAAAGTCTCGCGATCGATCGCCGCCTTGACGAGATCCACCCGGCCGCGAGGGTCATGGAAGGCGATCGCTGGAGCCACGGCCGAGCCGTCGGAGCCGACAAGGACGCCGGCCTCGGCCATGCTGGTGACACCGATACCGATGACCCGGGTCTGCGTGGTCCAGGCGCTGTCCTGGCTGAGCTGAGTCAGAACGCTGCCGACAACCTCCATCAACTCGTCGGGATCCATCTGGGCCTCGGCACCCGAGCGGACCCACGGAGTCGGTTCCGCCGCCTGCGCGACGACCCGGCCCGACAGATCCACAGCCAGCGCCTTGACGCGCGTGGTTCCTGCGTCGATTCCCACCACCAGGTCCTGCGCCACGATTCCTCCTGCCTACCCCCGGAACTCACCCTCTCGCGAGGATAGGCTGCGTGCGGGAATCTCGGGACCATACGGGAATCTCGGGAACAACTGCGAGGAAAGGTCCTGGATCGACCTCGCATGTCGACCGACCACCACACCGCACTCCCCGCCGCTAGGCCTCGAAAAGGAGAGATGACCACCGTGTCCGATGTTCGTTACCGCCTCAACCGCCTCTTCAATGCCACTTCCGGCCGCTGCCTCGACGTCGCCATCGACCACGGCTTCTTCGGTGAGCGTCACTTCCTGAACGGGATCGAAGACCTCGGCGGTGCCATCGACGCACTCGTCGCTGCCGCTCCCGACGCCATCCAACTAACCCAAGGGCAGGCGCCCAAACTCCAAGCGCATCGAGGAAAAGAGCGCCCAGCACTCGTGATGCGCACCGATGTGGCCAATGTTTACGGGGCGCCCCTGCCTGATCACATGTTCTCGCTGATGATCCCCGAGCCCGCCAAGCGCGGAGTTCAGCTGGACGCCGCCATCATCGTGGTCAATCTGCTGGACCTTCCCGGCCGTCCGGAAGTGCGCGAAGCCTGCGTGCAGAACGTCCTGGATGCAAAAGCCGATTGCGAGAAGTACGGCATGCCGCTGATGATCGAGCCGCTGGTCATGAAGCCCGTCGACCCCGACGGATCCACCGGCTACACCGTCAACGGTGACCTCGATTTGATTCTGCCCATCGTCCGTCAAGCCGTCGAACTCGGAGCCGACGTCATCAAGGCCGATCCGACCGACGACCCGACCGACTATCACCAGGTGGTGCGGATCGCCGGAAACATTCCGGTTCTCGTTCGCGGTGGCGGTCGCGTGCCAGATCGCGAACTGCTCG
Organism: Candidatus Nanopelagicales bacterium; assembly: GCA_938091275.1. Classification (GTDB taxonomy): domain Bacteria; phylum Actinomycetota; class Actinomycetes; order S36-B12; family S36-B12; genus S36-B12. Next base: position 1,860 of record CALKMY010000141.1, read on the forward strand.
AACGCACCGACGCGGTATTGGCGCAGGGAGCAGCCGGCATCGTCTACGGGCGCAACATCGTCCAGCACCCCAACCCTGCTGGCATCACCCGAGCGCTGATGGCGATGCTCCACGAGAACGCCTCGGTCGACGAAGCGGAGAAGCTGATCGCATGAGCGATGTGCGCATCGGCATCATCGGCGGCGGGCTGATGGGCCGCGAACTCGCCGCTGTGTGTGGACGCTGGCTTCATCTCGTCGACCACCCGGTGCGCCCATCCGTCGTTGCCGTCGCCGACCTCGATCCCGCGGCTCGGGAGTGGTTCCGACAGGTCCCGACTGTGGAGACTCTGACAGATTCGTGGCGTGATCTCGTCGACGACGACTCTCTGGATGTTCTGTATATCGCGGTTCCGCATAACCTCCACGAGGAGATCTACACGGCTGCCGCACGGGCCGGCCGCGACTTTCTCGCGGAGAAGCCTTTCGGCATCGACCTCGGGGCCTCGGAACGCATCGCGGCCGCGATCGACGAGGCCGGAGTGTTCGTTCGCGTCAGCAGCGAGATGCCGTTCTTTCCCGGTGCCCTGCGAGCCTATGAGTACGCCCGCAGTGGGGCTCTCGGCGAACTGATCGAGGTGCGCTCACACTTTCTGCACTCGTCCGATATCGATCGATCCAAACCCATCAACTGGAAGCGTCGGGTTGAGACCTGCGGTGACATCGGGGTGATGGGAGACCTCGGTATGCACGTTGCACATGTCCCGCTGCGACTGGGCTACCAGCCAAGTGCCGTCTACGCGCTCCTGGACGACATCGTGACCGAACGGCCGATCAGCGCTGGGGCGACGGAAACGACTCGATGCGAGACGTGGGACAACGCACTGATCACCATGCGCGGCACCTCCCCGGATCACCCGCAGCGGGCTTTCCCCATGCTTTGGGAAACCAAACGCATCGCTCCGGGAAACATGAACACCTGGTCCTTCGAGGCCGTGGGAATGGACGCCGGCGTGCGATTCAGCACCCGCACCCCGGCCTACTTTGAGCGCTTCCGTCGCGACGGCTCCGAGCAGGTGTGGGAGCAGGTTCAACCGGGCAACGTCTCCGCGTGGCCGATGGTGAGCGGTGCGATCTTCGAGTTCGGGTTTGCCGATGCGCTCTTGCAGATGTGGGCGAGTTTCCTCGCCGAACGCGCCGGAGCACTCGGTGACCGGTTCGCGACCGCCACGGTCGCGGAGGCCGTCGGAAGCCACCGGGTGTTCGCCGCCGCTTCTCGATCGAGCGCCGAAGGTAAAGCTGTTTCGTAAGGATGCGCCGCCTTGGACGCGCCATCCGGCGCACCCCTCTTCTTGCCGATCTTCCCCGCGAGGTCGCTGTCTTGGCGACCATCGCGTTCTTCGTCGCTCTCGGTTTCGGAATTCTCATTCCCTCTCTTCCGATTTTCGCCAGCACCTTCGGCGTCAATGCGTTCCAAGCCGGACTGGTGATCTCTGCTTTCGCCCTGGTCCGATTCGTGACGTCGCCGCTCGCCGGGATCCTGGTCAATCGCTGGGGAGAGCGCACCGTCCTCAGTAGCGGGTTGCTCATCGTCGCCCTGTCCAGCCTGGTCGCCGGCTTCTCGCAGTCCTACGGCCAGCTCTTGGTTCTGCGAGGCGCCGGGGGCCTCGGCTCATCGATGTTCACCGTGTCCGCGATGGCCCTCTTGCTTCGAGTGACGTCCTCC
>CALKMY010000142.1 GCA_938091275.1 Candidatus Nanopelagicales bacterium
GAAAATCACGATGCCGGTGATCACACCGACAGCCACGACGGCTGTTGCCAGGGCCCGTGGCATTCCCCGTTTCGCCAGGCCCGAAACCAGCGGGTCGAACGAGATCGCCAGCAGCCACGCGAGCAGAAGATTGAACAAGAACCCGGCCAAGCGCACAGCGCTCCACTCGAGAATCTGAAACAGGAGTATGCCGACGAGGATGATCAGAACGCTCCGGCGAAGGAACGTCGGATCGAGAGCCACCATCTGGACCGGACGCCGAGGCTCGACCTCGTCGGGGGTATCCGCCGGAACGTCGGGAGGTGCTGGATCCTCGGCCATTCCCATCCTCCCGGGCGCGTCATTTGCGTGCGGTGCTGCCCGCCGTTGAGAATGTACCGTGCCGACCTACCGTGATGAGGGAATTGTGCTTCGCACCCAGAAACTGGGCGAGGCCGATCGCATCATCACGCTGCTCACCCGTCGAAACGGCCGGATCCGCGCCGTGGCCCGCGGTGTGCGCAAGACGTCGAGTCGGATCGGTGCCCGCCTCGAACCGTTCAACCACGTCGATGTCCAACTCTACGAAGGCAAGTCTCTGGACAACGTGACTCAGGTTGAGACGATCGACGCGATGGGCGGTCGTCTCGCGGACGATTACGCCCGGTGGACCGCCGGTACGGCGATGCTCGAAACCGCCGAGCGGCTCTCCGCGGAAGAGCGCGAACCGAACGTGCAGCAGTACGCACTGTTGGTGTCGGGCTTGAGGTCGATGGCGGCGGGTGAGCACGAACCGACCTTGATTTTGGATTCTTACCTTTTGCGTTCCCTGGCGGTCGCGGGATGGTCGCCGTCCTTCGACGAGTGCGCTCGTTGCGCGCAACCCGGGCCGCACCGAGCCTTCAACGTGCACGCGGGTGGGATGGTCTGTAGCGCGTGCCGCCCGCCGGGGAGCGCGGCTCCGAGTCCCGCCGCAGTGACCTTGCTCGGTGCCCTGCTGGCGGGGGATTGGGAGACGGCCGACGCGGCGGACGACAGGACGCGAAACGAGGCGAGCGGTCTCGTAGCGGCGTTCTTGCAGTGGCATATCGAGCGAGGCCTGCGCTCACTGCCGCTGGTCGACCGATCGTGACGCTCGACGGGATGGGTCCGTGGCGCAGCGGTCATCTGTGAGGATGGGGTGATGGCACGTCGAGCGATCGGACCGCTGAGGCAACCGACACCGCACCCATCGGGGGCGACGCCACCGAACCTGCCTGCAGAACTCGTACCCAACCACGTGGCGATTGTGATGGACGGCAACGGTCGTTGGGCGAAAGAACGCGGCCTGCCCAGAACCAAGGGTCACGAAATGGGGGAAGCGAGCTTGCTGGATTGTGTGCACGGCGCAATCGAGCTTGGCATCTCTCACATCTCCGCCTACGCATTCAGTACCGAGAATTGGAAGCGCTCACCGGAGGAAGTGAAGTTCCTGATGGGCTTCAACCGGGATGTGATCCGCCGCAGACGCGACGAGATGAACGAACTCGGTGTCCGGGTGCGCTGGGCGGGCAGGCGCAAGCGATTGTGGAAGTCGGTGATCGATGAACTCGAGACGGCCGAGGAGATGACCAAGGCCAACTCCACCCTGACCCTGACGATGTGCGTCAACTACGGCGGCCGCGCTGAGATCGCCGACGCTGTGCACAAAATCGCCGACGACGTTCGAGCCAAGCGTTTAGATCCGGACAAGATCACCGAACGCACCATCGCGAAGTACCTCGACGAGCCCGACATGCCCGACGTCGATCTGTTCGTGCGCTCCTCCGGTGAGCAGCGCACCTCGAACTTCTTGATTTGGCAGTCGGCCTACGCCGAGATGGTTTTTCTGGACACGCTGTGGCCGGACTTCGATCGCCGGCACCTGTGGCACGCCTGTGAGATCTACGCCTCTCGCGATCGTCGGTATGGGGGAGCAGTGCCGAACCCACCGAACTAGCGGTCGTAGGGACTTTGTTAAGCGATAAGATACAGTTTACGCTCGGCTGGTGATCGTCAGTTTCCGGCACAGGGGCCTCGAAGCGCTCTACGAGCGGGATTCAAAGGCCGGGGTGGAGGCAAAACATGTGGCGAAACTTCGACGCATACTCAGCGCGCTCGACGTTGCTCGGGCACCTGTCGATTTGCAGATCCCAGGCTTTCGAACCCATCCACTCAAGGGGAACCTCGTCGGTTTCTGGTCCATTTGGGTCAATGGAAACTGGCGCGTCACCTTTCGATTCATCGGTGAAGATGTGGAACTTGTTGACTATCAGGACTACCACTAAGGCGGTGTGGTGACATGAAGAATCCTGTGCACCCCGGAGAAATCTTGCGCGAGGACGTCATCGTCGAACTCGACTTGACTGTCGGAGAAGTTGCGGAAGCGCTGGGTATCTCGCGAGTGGCGTTGAGTCGTGTGCTGCACGAGCACACCCGCGTCACTCCCAACGTGGCTCTGCGCCTGGAGGCGGCCGGCATCGGGACAGCGCGAGCGTGGCTGGCAATGCAGACTGCCTACGACCTCGCCGAGGCTCGAGCTGGCGCCGACTTCAAAGTTCGCAAGCTCAACCCGGTGGCCTAACCCCAACGCCGAGTTCAGGCTTTCCTGTCGACCGTTGCGCCCCCTAGCACGGGAGTGGCCCTCACGGAGATCGTGATTGTGGATGAGGCAGGCAAACTGTGGGGAGATTCAGGATGGCGATCGAATTGACGAGACCAGACTAGGTAGGGATCAGAGTTTCTTCGGCACTGTGCTGTGGAACTAGCGCGAACATTCCGCGCACAGCCCGAAGATCTCCAGGGTGTGGCTGACGTCAGTGAAGCCGTTCTCGGCAGACACCTTGTCCGCCCAGCGCTCGACCGCGGGGCCGTCGACCTCGACTGTCTTGCCGCATGCCCGGCACACCAGATGATGATGATGGGTGTCGCTGCAGGATCGGTAGACGCTTTCGCCATCCTCGCGGACGATGACGTCGACGTCACCGGACTCGGCGAGCGCGGTGAGCGTTCGATAGACCGTGGTCAGGCCGACGGTGTCGCCCCTGTGGCGGAGGTAATCGTGGATCTCCTGTGACGAGCGAAAATCATCGAAGTACTCCAATGCTTCGATGACCGCGGTGCGCTGCTTGGTCGAGCGGATTCCCACACCGGTGTTTGATCTGGTGCTCACGGAGATGTCCTCAATGGTCGTGGTCATGGTGCTCGGTCGGGAACAGTGGTGCGGAGACGTCCTTCTCGTGCAACGAGCCTAGCCCGTACGCGGCAGCG
>CALKMY010000143.1 GCA_938091275.1 Candidatus Nanopelagicales bacterium
TCATCGAGGGTGCAACGCATCGGCGCGGGACACCGCCGGCGGTGGTGGAGATGAATACCCAGACGTGGTTGGCCCTGGCGCTGGGCAGACTCACCTGGGCTGAGGCCACGAGGAACGGCAGAGTTCACGCCAGTGGAGCCCGCTCCGACCTGTCCGGGCTGCTTCCCCTGGCGACTGCTAGGGGAATTTGACCCAGTTAGGTGACCCTAAGTAAGGTTTGCCTTACCTGATTTAAGCCATCGGGCAATCTCCCCCACTGAAGGACGTTCATGACCCGCGCGAAACTCTTTCCCCTGATCGCCGCTGTGCCGGCTATCGCCTTCGCCCTGGCTGCCTGCGCGGGTTCCAGCGACGATCAGTCGGCTGACTCAGCCGCCGGTGAGCCCGTGGTCGTCTACTCCGGGCGCAGTGAAGAACTGATCCAGCCGTTGTTCGAGAAGTTCACGGAAGAAACCGGTGTACCCGTCGAGGTGCGTTACGGCGACACGGCGGAGATGGCGGCACAGATCATCGAAGAAGGTGACGCATCACCCGCTGACGTCTACTACGGACAGGACGCCGGTGCCCTCGGAGCCCTCGATGGTGCCGGGATGTGCGCGCCACTGGCGGACTCGATTGCGAACTCCGTTCCGGCGACCTACCGGTCAGCCGACGGAACATGGACCGGGGTAACCGGCAGAGCCCGGGTGATTGCCTTCGACTCGACGCAACTGTCTGCAGATCAGGTCCCGAGATCTGTTTTCGATCTGACCGATGAGCAATGGCGCGGGCAAGTAGCGATCGCTCCAACGAATGGATCATTTCAAGCTTTCGTCACCGCGATGCGAGTCGCAGCAGGGGAAGATGCGACGCGCGAGTGGTTGCTGGGTTTGGTCGATAACGATGTTCAGTTGTACGAGAAGAACGGACTCATCCGCGACGCCGTTGATGCAGGAGAAGTTCAGCTCGGTCTGATCAACCATTACTACTGGTACGAGAAGGCTGCGGAAGTCGGCGAAGACGCGATGAACGTGCAACTCGCATTTGCCGAGCCGGGTGACCCCGGAGCCTTGGTCAACGTGTCGGGAGCATGCATCGTGCGACCTACCGACAACGCCGACGGTGCTAGCGCATTAATGGAGTGGCTGCTATCCGAATCGGCGCAGCAGTGGTTCGTCGAGACGACGTTTGAATACCCGCTGGTCGCCGGCGTCGAAGGCCCCGACGGTGTGCCTCCCCTGTCGCAGGTGCAAGGGCCCGATATTCCCCTGGCCGAATTGGAAGACCTCCCCGGCACGTTGCTCATGCTGCAGGACGTCGGTCTGACGTAGGAGTTGATCGTGTATCGCCGAACGGTGAATTCCATGCGACCGCCGCTGCTCTTGATTGCAGCGGCGGTTGTTGGCGTCGCCGTCGCGGCCATCCCGCTGCTGTACCTACTGGTGCGCACGTCGTCGGCCGGTTGGAACGCAGTGGTCGAAGCGTTGCTTCGAGACAGAACTCTCGAAACGACCATCACGAGTGTTGCTCTTGTGACGTTGGTGATCGTCGGCTGCTTGCTGATCGCCGTCCCCACGGCATGGTTGTTGGCGAGGACGAACATCCCCGGACGCGCCTTGTTCCTGGTGATGGCGGCACTTCCCCTCGCGGTTCCCTCGTACGTGATGGCCTACGCGTGGATCGCCGAGTTTCCGAGCATGTCGGGAATCGGGGCAGCCGCCCTGGTGATGGTGCTCGCGACCTACCCCTACGTCGCCATCCCATTGACGGCCGCCCTTCGGTCCATCGACGCCGGACACGAAGAGGCCGCTCGATCCCTCGGGTTGGGACCTCTGGCCCTCGCGCGTCGTGTCACCCTTCCCCTTGCCTGGCCAGCCGCAGCCGCGGGTGTGCTGCTTGCAGCGCTGTATACATTGAGCGAATTCGGCACAGTGGCGATCTTCCGCGTCGATGCCTTCACCCGAGTGATCTATACCGCCTACCGCGCATCGTTTGATCGCACGACGGCGGCGGTGCTGTCCCTCGTTCTTGTCTGCCTGGCCTTGTTGCTCGTCGTGATCGAAGCGCGCATTCGAGGCAAGTCACAGCGTTGGCGGATTGGATCAGGCGTGTCTCGACCCGCACCTCGGCAACAACTCCGCGCCCGCGGCACGGTGCTCGGAGTCGCATGGCTGGTGGGGATCGCGGTCTTGTCGCTGGGTGTTCCCGCATGGTCGTTGACGCGACTGCTGCTGGTAAGCCGACGAACCGAACTTGATGTCGGAGAGCTTGTAGGCGCCGTTGTCGGTTCGGCGTCCTCATCCATTCTCGGAGCTGCACTTGCCCTGCTGCTCGCTCTGCCTATCGCCGCGCTCGCCGCTCGCTACCGCTCCCGCATCGTCAGGAGTATCGAGGGCGCGGCGTTTCTCGGCCACGCCCTCCCGGGGGTCGTGGTTGGTCTGTCGTTGGTCTTTCTCACCCTTGCCGTACTACCGGCGGCGTACCAGACTCTTGCGGTGCTCGCCTTCGCCTACGCCGTGCTTTTTCTCCCGAAAGCCATCGGATCGAGCAGATCGGCGATCGCCCACGTGCCACCGAGTCTGGAATCCACCGCGCGAAGCCTCGGCCGGGGGCCACTTCGTGCCTGGTGCACGGTGACCGGTCGCCTCGCATGGCCGGGAATCGCAGCCGGAACGCTGCTCGTTGTTCTGACAGCGATGAAAGAATTGCCGGCCACCTTGATGCTGCGGCCCACCGGCTTCAACACCCTGGCCACCGAATTGTGGTCGCGAACGGAAATCCAGGCCTTCGGTTCTGCCGCTCCGTATGCATTGACCATGATCGTTCTTGCGTCGGTACCTGCGTGGCTCATGGGTCGGTGGATGGCGCGATCACCCGAAACAGCAACGAGCACTGATCGTGCAGATGACGAGATGGTTCGCACCGACGAGGTGGCCTACGTTGGTGGTGTCCGATGACAACGTCGCCTGCAGTGCCGCAACTGTCTCTCGAGAACATCTCTGTCGGATACGGCGGACCCATCGTCGTGCGGGATGTCTCGATAGAGGTCGAGCAGCAAGAGTTCGTCACCATCTTGGGTCCCAGTGGCTCCGGGAAGACGACGCTGCTGCGCGCTATCGCCGGGTACCTCCGCCCGGCGACGGGCACCGTCACGATCGCAGGAACGATCGCATCCAATGAGCGAACGTGGCTTCCACCCGAACGACGTCGGATCGGCATCGTCCCGCAGGAAGGCGCGCTCTTCCCGCACCTCGACGTCGCAGGGAACATCGCCTTCGGTCTGCGGGACAAGAAGAAGGCGCGGGCGCGGGTCGCCGAAATGCTCGAGATGGTGGATCTGTCCGGACTGGAAAAGGCCCGACCGCATGAGTTATCGGGCGGTCAACAACAGCGAGTCGCTCTCGCTCGAGCACTTGCTCCCGCGCCATCGCTGGTGTTGTTCGACGAGCCTTTCTCCTCGCTCGATGCCTCGCTGCGGATCGAGGTGCGCACCGAGGTGCGCAGACTCCTCGCAGACATCGGCACGACGGCGATCCTCGTGACCCATGACCAGGAAGAAGCCCTCTCGATGGCCGATCGGGTGGCGGTGATGTCGTCAGGGCGGATCGAGCAGGTGGATGCGCCGTGGACGGTCTACGACGACCCCTCAACCCTCAACGTTGCCCGTTTCATCGGCGATCTCGTCGAACTGCCGGTGAACGAGATGCAGGGATCAAGTGCCCACACAGCCGTCGGGTGGGTGCCGATTCGTGACCATCGCGAATCAGAATCGAGTAGTCGGCGAGTTGTGCTACGCCCCGAGCAATTCGTTCTGGTCGCAGATCGCGGTGTTGGTCCGGACCCGCAAGGTGTCCCGGGAACCGTGGAATCGATTCGCTATCACGGTCACGATTCGCTGACGTCGGTCCGGTTGGACGACGGACCCGTGGTGGATGTGCGCTCGGCTGGAGGTGCCGGGGTCGCGGTGGGTGATCCGGTGCGGGTGGTCGTGACCGGAACGGCACGAATGTTCACCGATCCCGTAGTCTGAGCGCGTGCCGCGCGGAGATGGGCAACTGACCCACGAGCTCCTGCCCGGCGAGAAGGGTCCGCAGGATGCCTGCGGAGTTTTCGGAGTGTGGGCTCCGGGTGAAGAAGTCGCCAAACTCACGTTCTTCGGCCTCTATGCACTGCAGCATCGCGGACAGGAATCCGCAGGAATCGCCGTCAGCGATGGATCGCACATCGTCGTCTATAAAGACATGGGTTTGGTGTCACAGGTCTTCACCGAAGCGAGCCTGGAATCGCTGCACGGGCACGTCGCGATCGGTCACACGCGCTACTCCACCACGGGTTCGAGCGTGTGGGAGAACGCCCAGCCGACGTTCCGTCCGACAGCGACGGGCAACCTGGCCCTCGGGCACAACGGAAACCTCACCAACACGGCAGACCTGTCCGAGCGGCTGGTGGAATTGGCCAGCACATCAGGTGAATTGCCGATCAGCGCCGGTCTGCATGCGACCACCGATACGGAAGTCATTTCCGGCCTTCTCGCGGCTCACCCCGATCTGCCACTCGAACAGGCGGCGCTGGAGGAGCTTCCGAAACTTCTCGGTGCGTTCTCGCTGGTCTTCATGGACGACGACGCCCTGTACGCCGC
>CALKMY010000144.1 GCA_938091275.1 Candidatus Nanopelagicales bacterium
CGCGCCGATCACCGGGACGACGTAGATGCCCAGCAGCAGTCCGTTCACCGCGATCGAGCCGGCGATTCCGGAGAAGGCCGCCCAGGCCGACTTGGTGTACCCGTCGATCAGGTCCGTTGCGCAGCAGTACATCCGACACGACGCAAGATCCGAGCCGTCGACGGTCAGTGCGCGGCGACCGGCCCGACGCACAACCCGCATTAAGGCGACGTCTTCGATGACCTCACCACGCACCGCTGCGTGGCCGCCCGATTGTCGATACGCGCGGGCGTCGAATACGAGGAGTTGACCGTTGGCAACAGACATCGACGCCCACTGCCGACTGTGTGCAACGCCAAGGGGAACGGTGGTCATCCACGACCACGCCAGGAGCGGTTGCACAAGCCTCTCGAGCCAGGTCACCGCGTCCTGCCGCGGATACGGAGCAACCAGGTCGGCGCTCTCGGACCGAAGCTGATGCACCAATGCGTTGATTGCGTCGGGCTGGAGAACCACATCGGCGTCCATGAACACCAACACCGACGCATCGGGTGTCGACTCGGCTAGTCGCGCGCACGCGAAATTCTTGCCCAGCCATCCTGGTGGTGGCGCCTCATCGGGTGCGCGCGTCACGCGCACTCGGGGATCGTCGGCTGCTGCGCGCTCAGCTATCTCGGCCGTACCGTCAGATGAGCCGTCGTCGAGAACGTGGATGGTCGCCTGGGGGATACCTCGTTGCCGCTGAACGCTCGCCAGGGCGTCGCCGAGAGCGTCGGCTTCATTCCGGGCGGGGATGTGCACAGCGATCGACTCGGTGATGTCCTCATCGACCGGTGTCGGGCGCCGAAGGACTCGCCTGTTCCACGCGGCGTGGGCGGTGAGCGCGACGGCGCCCACCGCCAATACCGGCAGAAGGCGCCTCACCATTCGGGTTGGCTCCACAAACGCCACGCCCACGGAATGATCACGATTCCCATCGCGACTCCTCCCCAGATCGCGACCGCGGGGCGGTCGAAGAAGACAGCGGCTCCCAGAACGTTGGATGCGTACGTCCACAGCAGCAGTGTGTTGGGAGCCGAGTCGTTCGCGGTCTTTCGGGGAAGTCTGTCGAGCAGGAACATCAGCAGCATGCCGGCCAGCCACCACCCCAGGAAGTTCTGCAGGGGAATGCCGGGGATTCCCGGCAGTTGCCAACCGACCGTCGTCCACGTCCAGTAGCCCTCGCCCACCATCTGCGGGTCCAGAAACAGATCCCACGACATCAGCAGCCAGCCGCCGATGATGGCGACTCCGAGGCTCGTTGTCGACAGGCGCTGAACTGCGAGAAGCATGGGATACGCCACCATCGACCACGCCATGGGAATGAGGATCGGCACGGAGAGCACGGAAACCCCGAGAGCGCTCGTGTACTCGTACTCACCGAACGGAAATTGCGTCGTTGTTCCAAGCACCTCGATGAGCCACCCGAACGCGAGTGTGGTGAGGAAAAAGCCGAGGGTCCATGCGAGCCCACGATTCACGAAGGCGTGCGTGACTGAGGCAAGGAAAAAGGCCGTCACCGACGCTGCGGTCACAGCGACGCGTGCCGAGTCGGGCACCAGAACCCAAGCGATCTGCAGGCCGATGGTGAGAGCGACGAACACCCAGGGGATGAGTCGAAACCACCGGTTTCCGCCCCGACCGGGCTGCGACCGTGGGCCGGTATAGACGCGCTGGCTCACGCTTCGCAAGCATAGGGTGAGCGCCATGGCGACGGACTCCCCGGATTTAGGCGTCGATCTGAGCCGGACTCTCCCGCTGGTTGTCGAAGCGATCGAACGTTGGCAGGAGTCCTACGGCGGCGTCGAATCAGTGCCGGTGAGTGTTGTCGACGCCGAGGCGTGGCGCGAGACGCTTGATCAATTCTTGGTTCGCCTCACCGATGAGCAGTACCCGTTCTTCCACCCGCACTACGCCGGGCAGATGTTGAAGCCGCCGCACCCGGTGGCGGTGGTCGGATATCTAGCCGCGATGTTGATCAATCCGAACAATCACGCCCTGGACGGGGGGCCATCCACCGCCGCGATGGAGAAAGAGTGTGTCGAGCGCCTGGCCGCCATGTTCGGGATGAATCAACACCTCGGACACCTGACCTCCAGTGGCACGATCGCGAATCTCGAAGCTCTGTGGGTAGGCAGAGAGGAAAAGCCCGGCTCCGTCATCGCCGTCAGCCGAGATGCTCACTACACGCACGCGCGCATGGGCAACGTCCTCGGTGTCGAGGTGATCGACGTAGACGTCGATGACGCCGGACGTATGGCGGTGGACGACCTTGCCCGAGTGCTGGAGACCCACAACGTCGGCACCGTCGTTGTCACCCTGGGAACGACGGGGCTCGGCGCGATTGATCCCCTCGAGGACATCATCCCCGTGGCCCGAGCCGCCGGTGCTCGGGTGCACGTAGACGGTGCCTACGGCGGCTTCTTCGCGCTGGTGGCCGATGACTCGAACGATGGTGTCGCCTCGCGCCATTTCTCTGCAATCGAACGAGCTGATTCGGTGGTCGTCGATCCACACAAGCACGGGCTTCAGCCGTACGGGTGCGGTGCGGTTCTGTTTGCTGATCCCGGTGTCGGCACCCACTACGCGCACGAGTCCCCGTACACCTACTTCTCCAGCGACGAACTCCACCTCGGGGAGATCTCCTTGGAGTGCTCGCGGGCCGGCGCCGCCGCGGCAGCGTTCTGGCTCACCACCGAGGTATTCCCGTTGACCACTGACGGACTCGGACACGTCCTTCGGCCCGGGCTGCGCGCCGCCCGCCGCATGCACTCACTGCTGCAGGCGTCGTCGGACCTGCAGTCGTTGCAAGAACCCGAGCTCGACATCGTCGGATACCTCACCCGCGCTCGTACGGCATCGAGGATCGACAGTGATTCGGTTCAGATATTCGATGAGTTGGCGCTGCGTCCCCCCGATGAGCAATGGCACCTTGCGACCTACAACATGCGCGTCGATGATCTTGCGAGACGAGGAATCGATGTCGAGCCGGATCAAGCACACGCCCGAGTACTGCGCAGTGTTCTCATGAAGCCAGAACACGACGCCGTTGTGGACGATCTAGTCAAGGTGCTCGAGGAGACAAGTCGACGTGCCGTTGACTCGTGAGCGTGCGTGCCGATGTTGTCGATACCGGACACAAGTATCGGAGGGCGGGCACGATCATCATCCACGCTCCGATTCAAAAGATCTTCGACATCATCGCCGACCCTTATCGGCACCGCGAGTTCGACGGTTCGGGAACGGTGACGGCGTGCACCTTCGGGCCGCAGCGACTCGAGCAGGGTGCGCAATTCGGGATGGATATGCGCATCGTGGTGCCCTACCGAATCAAGAACACCGTCATGGAGTTCGACGAACCTGCACGCATCGCCTGGCGGCATCTCGGCCATCACCGGTGGCGCTACGAACTTCGCTCCATCGATGCCACCACCACGGAAGTGACGGAAGCCTTCGACGGGTCGACGGCGCGCTTTCCACCGGCGCTGGCGCTGATGAACGCCTACGACAACAACCAGAAGGCGATCGTGAAGACGCTTGTCCGGTTGAAGGAGATCGCTGAATCCGACGAGTAGCAGGAAGTCGTTACTCGCCGGACTCGCCCACTTCGGCAGCTCCGCCGCCGGTAATGCGCAGTAGTTCGTCGTACGTGGTGGGAAACACGTAGTGCGGGTGACCAGCCGCCGCCCACAGCTCATCGAAGCGCGACAGTGCAACATCGACGATCGTCCTCAGGGGGTCCGGATGACCCACGGGTGCCACGCCTCCGATGGCGAATCCGGTGGCTGCTCGGACGTCGTCGGCGTTGGCCTTGGTAATCGTGGCTCCGGACAGCACCCCGGACAGTCGGGATGTGTCCACCCGGTGCCCGCCCGATGCGATCACCAACACCGGCTCGCCGTCGGCGAGGAAGATCAACGAACTCGCGATCTGCCCCACCTCGATACCTAGCGCCTGGGCGGCCTCGACGGCCGTGCGGGCGCTGTCGTCGAGCCGACGTACCTGGCCGCTGACGCCCCGCTGGGCGAGCGCGGTTCGCACCGTGATGACGGATTGCTGCTCGGCGGCCTCGGTCATGAGCGGCAGGCTATCCACCCGGCCCGTGAGAGATCCTCAGAGTTTCTGGTCGCAGGGTGCTCGAGGCAGGCCACTCGTGACAGATGGGGCTCCGGGGGCTACAGTTCTCCTGTGGCACGGATTCTCGTAGTAGTACCCAGGCGCGCCTGACGACGCACCCCGTCGACGGCGCGCTCCCTCCTACCCACCTGGGTGTGGAGGGTTTTTCATTCTCACGACCGGAAAGACTCAGGACAGGAAAGAGCACATGGGCGAGCAAATCACCGGAGCCGAATCCCTGGTGCGGTCCCTCGAGGCCGCCGAGGCGGACGTCGTCTTCGGAATCCCCGGAGGAGCCATTCTTCCCGCGTACGACCCCTTGATGGACTCCACCAAAGTGCGACACATCCTGGTACGCCACGAACAGGCGGCCGGTCACGCCGCCGAGGGATACGCCGGTGCGACCGGGCGGGTGGGCGTGTGTATGGCGACGAGCGGACCGGGAGCCACCAACCTCGTAACGCCGATCGCGGATGCTCATATGGACTCGATCCCGCTGGTGGCCATCACCGGCCAAGTCCCCAGCGCCGCGATCGGGACCGATGCCTTCCAAGAGGCGGACATCCGCGGCATCACAATGCCGATCACCAAGCACAACTACCTCATCACCGATCCCGACGAGATTCCGCGGGCCATCAACGAGGCTTTCCACTT